>DQUB01000188.1 GCA_015662475.1 Pyrodictium sp. | reverse complement strand
TAGAAAATCTCGAACGAAAGCTAGGTGTTGAATTGCGCTATAAAAGGGAGAAATGGGGGATAAGGAATGCACCACAGGTTAAGCCTCCAGTCAAAGTAGGAGATGTTGTTCGTGCACAAGTTGTTGCGCGTGGATGGCTTCGAGGAGAAGTTGTTGGAGTTCTACTAGAATACAATTGGCTTGTAACTATAGCGCCAGCAAAATACCTAGAGCTAGGCGATATTGTGAAGATAAAGATCACGCGTGATAAAGATGGTATATTGTTGGGATGCCCAGTCTAGAATCTCAAAGTCTTCGACACTACTATTCCAAGAGCATATAGTGGGCCAACTACGAGGTTTAGGTTGAAGGCCTTTGGTATGTTTTTGAGGCTCTTTAGCACCAGGTAATCTTCATAGCATAGAAGTGCTATTGATGCCATGGTAGCTATATGGGCTGGCAAACCAAGACCATATGCTGCGACAGTGTATATGAAGAGTAGAGAGGCTATAGCATGTTGTACTAGTGCTGCTATCAGCGCTCCTTTGACACCTAATTTTGCAGGGATACTTCCAAGCCCTAGTTTGCGGTCAAACTCCATATCCATTATCGCATACACTGTGTCGAATCCCGATACCCACAAGGCTACTCCGAGAACTAGAGGCCAAGGAGCGCTAACCACAAGTTGTATGATTGACTGTGCATAGCATCCTTCTACAGCCACATATCCTCCGAAAACTGCTAGGCCTAAGACGAGTCCTAGGTGTATGTGTGGTAGCCAGTGAAGCCTCTTAGCGTAGGGGTATGACATTGCTATTGCCCAGACTATTGGGCTCAACATTAGAGCATAGATGTTTAGCAGTGCTGCTGAGATGTAGTATAGGAGGCTGCCAACTATAACAAGTCCCCATGCTTCGCGAAGACTAACAACACCTGTTACCAGTGGACGCTTCGCTGTACGTGGGTTCAAAGCATCGATGTCTCTATCTGCTATATTGTTGAAGCTTATGCCGGCTATTCTTAAGCCTAGGAGAGCTGTGAAGATTAGAGTAGCTGTTTGCATTGTCAATGGCTTGTCTGAAAGTAGAGCTCCCGCATAGGCAAAAGGTAGGCTGAAGAGTGTGTGCTCAATTCTAACAAACTTTGCAAGTTTGTAGATTCGGGAAACGCTGGCTCGAACAAGTGCTCCAGGATCCCATCTTACGGAGTGCTTCAAGGTTCTACCCCACCAGCAGTAGCGTGACAAGAGGTGTTGAGGTCTAGGAGGTGCCAAATCCTGTCTATCTTCTCAACCACGTTTGGATCTTGCTTTACCTCTTCCGGCCATTCCCTACCACCATATTCTTCAGGTAATTTTCGTGTAGCATCAATACCAAGCTTACTACCATAGCCTGGAATTGGTGTTGAAGGGTCTAGCTCGTCTGCATGCGTGTTCGGGACTATAACCACGTCTCTTTGGGGGTCCACGTGGGCTGCTATTGCCCACATTACCTGGCCTATATCGTGGACGTTGACATCGTGGTCTACCACAACTATTATCTTTGTCAGCGATAGCTGTGAAAGCCCCCACAACGCCATCATAACCTTCTTGGCATGGCCTGGATACCTCTTCCGTATCGAGACAATGGCTATGCCGTGGAATAGGCCGTAGGCTGGCAAGTTTATGTCGACTATCTCTGGCAACAAAAGCTTTAATAGTGGTAGGAAGATGCGTTCAACAGCCTTACCTATACCTGCATCCTCAGTCAAAGGCTTGCCAACGCATGTGCCAACGTATATCGGGTCTTTTCGAACCCATATCCTCTCCACGTAGAAGCCGGGGAATAGACGAGTAGGCTTGTCATAGTAGCCATAGTGGTCGCCAAAGGGGCCTTCTTCAAACAAGCTATTTGGATCCACATACCCTTCAAGCACAACCTCTGCTGTAGAAGGAACCAGGACGCCATTTGGCAACTTGTAGACCTCAATCCCTTTACCACCAAGAATGCCGGCAAACAACAGCTTGTCTATAGGGTAGGGTACTGGCATCACACCAACAAGCATTGCAGCAGGAGGTCCACCAACTACAACTGCAGCTGGAAGTCTGTCTACACCTCTTTCAAGAGCAGCCCATTGCACATGCTGACCACGCTTATGCAGTTGCCAGTGTACAACTAGTAGTCGGGGACCTCTAACCATCAACCTGTAAAGCCCAATGTTCATAACGCGATTGACAGGATCAGGAACGTATATTGGAGCGAAAGTTAGATAGCGGCCTCCATCACGAGGCCAACACTTGAAAACAGGAAGACGAAGTACATCAACCTTTTCACCCTCCCAAACCTCGTACTCAAACTCAGCCCTTCTAACCGTTTTTGGCATATAGGAAGACAGACTAACAATGTCCTTTAACCCTCTAAGCTTATCGGCAAGAGATGTTGGAGAAGGTCTAGCCATCAACCTAGCAACTCTTTCACCCACCTCCTCAAGCCTCTCTACACCCAAAGCCAGTCTAACCCTCTCCAAAGTGCCAAATAGGTTGGCTGCAACACGCCAACCAGGATAACCCTTAACACGCTCAAACAACAGTGCAGGTCCTCCACATCCAGCAACACGCCGTAAAACCTCTGGAATCTCCAGAATAGGGCTAAGCTCTACATTGACACGCTTAAGAAGCCCCTTCTCCTCTAAAAGATTGATAAACTCTCTTACATCTCGAAGCAAAGCCAAACCCTACTAGCAAGGATCATAGGTAGCTGGCAAAGAGGCTTCATGAAGGTAAAATTGATGCACTCCTACCAACCTCAAAAACACGTGATGAGGAACACCGCGCGAGCCTACGGGGGCCGACCCCCGCCCATGCGGGGGATGGTGTGAGGCGGGGTTTACCGAGCAAAAAGAGTTCAAACTCGCTACTTGCATGCTCACTCCCCACAACCACGGGATGCCCAAGATACACTATCAGAATGGTTTTGAAGACAGAGTCCGTGTTGACATAGTCGCATTTCCCCACGTTCGCTGCTCCCAAGGTGTTGCTGCTTTTAGATTGTTGGACGTCTAGATGTTAGAATGGTTTTAAAATGTATTGTTGGTGTTCTACATCCAACATATTGTCTACTCTGTACATGCAGTGGTGCTGCATTGCTGCTATGTGGGGAAACACGTAGCTGCCTTTAGAACCCTATAACTGTGGGCTAGCCTAGATTAGCTTGTAACACCTAATGTTATACTACATGGATGTTGTGGGAGGAGTGTAATAGTGTGTATTGTATTGCTTGTGCGAGCTCGTAAGGATGCTAAAGCTTTACAAGCTACTGTTGAAAAATACTATGGAGATTGGCCTATCAAAGTCGAGACTCTTGGTGGTGTTAGAGGAGCTGAGAGTCTTGTCAAAGCTGTTATGGAGAGGAGGGAGAAAGGGTGTCTACATGTTGTAATGCTTGGTAGAGAGGATTGGGAGTCTGCCGACATTCTCGAGTCTTCAACTCCTCTAGACGTTGTAGTTTATCGTGTTCCACGTTCTCGAGTACGCAATACGAGACCTGCAATGCTCGCTAATATGGTTGTAGAAGCACTATCGTTGTTTGCAACTAGAGTGTATTGGGACTTTGATCTCAAAACCTATGTTGCTTCCACAAAACCGCTAAGCGGTAGCCAGGTTAGACTTTCGATACCAAACACTTCCTCTGTAGACGTGTTCATAGGTACTGGGCTTTGGAGGAAACTTCTCGAGCTAAAATGTGGTGTAAGACTTGGCGAGAACCCCCTTATTGTGCGAGTGGGCGAAGGTGTTGGTAGACATCTAGTGTTTCAAGGACCTAGAGCTGTTGTAGCAATAGACTTTGAGGTTGATAGTCTACCGTCGTATAGGCTTGCAGAAGACTATGAGGTTATCGATATAGATGTTCAAGACGTTTTAAAGGCTAGCCAACCATTCCTCAACGTCCTAATAGAGTGGTCAAAGACGCTGCTTAAAAGGGTCTTTGAAGAGGTGGAACCTGACGTTGTTGTTGTTCCGTGGAGTGGGGGTAAAGATTCAACAGCTACACTGCTATTGGCTCTAGAGGTTATACCCAAACACCTACTCCAAGTAGTCTATGTTGACACTGGAACAGAATTCCCACAAACACACAAATATGTAGAGCTTCTAGCCGAGAAACTTGGCATTGACGTTGTCAAACTATACGCTGGTGTCGATAGAGAGTTGCTAGCCGGTTTACGACCTCTACCAACACACGATAATAGGTGGTGTACTGGTCTCAAGCTTGATGCTTTGAAAAGGTTCCTCTCATCCCAAAAAGGTAGAAAGCTTGTTATCGTTGGCGATAGGAGTGTAGAGAGTGTGAAGAGGAGTGAGAGATCCCCATTCACGCAAGACACTATGATTGGGGTTCAAGACATCTACCGTGTTACACCTTTAAAGGTTTGGTCAGCACTTCATGTCCAGCTCTACTTGCTGTCTCGAGGAGTTAGTCTACACCCCCTCTACAGCATGGGCTTTTACAGAATTGGTTGTTACATATGCCCGAGTCTACGCTCCTGGGAACTCTACGCTATGAGAGAAACTGGGATACACGATATGCTCTTGAAGCTAGATGGGAAAGCCAAGATATACAGGCTGTTTCTAGAGAGGAGAGGAGTGGATGTGGATAGTCGGTGCTCTGAATAGTGATGAGCATGGCAAAAGCCGAATCCCATCTTCCACCACGTCTCTTGCAAGACTAAACTCTCTGCAAAACTCCATCTTTTCGAAACAATCTTAGCGGTAGTGTATACCTAACAGCTGTTTGGAAGGTGAGGATTTCTACAACACCATTACGTAGACGGTGAACTTGATTGATAGGATCGGTCTGTAGTGGAGCTCTTGGGTCGGCAGGGCGAAACGTTCCACACGTTTTTGTGCGGCAAGGGGTTCTCTCCTCATCCCACTAACACTTGGTGGTAGGCTTGCCACATCTAAACCTAGCATCTATCGAGCAAGTTGCACAGACAATTAATTCTGTTGTTGATAGGGTTAGAGAGTTTGCCGATACGTTTACAGACCCAACATACTATCCACCTCCAAGCGATCCTGTAGACCGTGTAGCTCTATACTTTCTCGTAATGGTCTCTCAAGACCATAGAACGGGGAGACCTGGTAGACCTTTTGAAGCAGTTATAGGTGGGCGCAAGATCCATGGTGCAGACCTCCTATACTACTTGGGGGCTAAAGCGTATAGGGAGGAGCCCAGCCTATTCGAGCCAGAACATCTAGCAACTTTAAGCCTAGAAGATGCTAAAAAACTGCTATGCGTCAATGCCAGAATCTGTCCACCAGACATGCAGAGAAGAGTTCTACTGTTGAGAGATTTGGGGAGAAAACTTCTCAAATTGTACGAGGGTTCCGCATATCGTATCATCATGTTGTCTCGAGGTAGACTATTTGGTTCACCCGAAGATCCCGGTCTTATCCCGCTATTGTCCGTGTTTGAAGCATACAACGACCCTGTATGGAAGAAGGCTATGCTACTCGCCAAATTTTTGGAGAGAAGAGGAGTGCTTGAGATTCAGGACAAGTGGAATAAAAGAGTTCCAGTTGACAATCACGTTACCAGAATAGCTTTAAGGCTAAACCTTGTAGAGCTAGAAGAGCCTCTAAAACATAAGCTTGTAAAAGAGCTCCCATTCACTGCGTGGGAAGACATCCTCGTTAGAACCACGGTTAGAGAAGCATGGCACAGCATAGCCGTTAGAACAGGGCTAGACGACTTCACACTAGATGACGCACTATGGAGTTTCGGCCGTAAAGTATGCCTACCCAACACGCCAAAATGCCATGCCTGTGAAAACCACCCATTCTGCGAAAACAAACAGTGCATCTTCGCAAAACACGGCATATGTCCTTGGGCAGGCAAAAGCCGTGCTATAAACGAGCACTACTTCATAGACACGTGGTGGTACTAGTCGAAAAACAGGTTTAAAAGAGTTTTTATAGTCTTAAAACTAGAGACAAATATTCAACTCTTACAGTCTAAGAACACTATGTACAAGCATTGCATCTATATAGATGTGATCTTCGATGGATCTGCAATCTCGAGAACTACATGGACATTATCTATCCCTATTCTTCTCCAATTAGTGCCTACAGCTATCAATGCAAGTGCTCCAACAATCTTAGCACCTGCCTTTTTAGCTATTTCTGCTAGTGCTTTCAAAGTTTGCCCACTCTGAACAAGATCGTCAACTAGCAATACTCTATCACCTCTACACAAAAGCTGTTGTGGTACATAGAAGGTGATTGAGGTGAAAGGTGTTTCTGCTAATGTTACCTCGTAGTAGTACTGGAATGGATTTTCTTTACGCCTTCTAGCGATTACTAGATCCGCATTAAGCTTTGCAGCAACAAGTGCTGCTAATGGTATTCCTCCTGCTTCCGGTACAAGTACCTTATTAACACCAGCTTCTCCAAAGACTAGTTTTGCTTTTAGAGCAACTAGTTTCAACAAGAGTATGTCGGACAATATTAGTTGCAAATCAATGTATCCTTTAGACTCTTTAAGCTTCTCCAAAATCAACATCCTAATATCGAGTTTAGACAATATATTTGAGATTATCTTTTCAGCATGATCTTTGCGAGGAACTCTTTGCCCAGTAACGTACCTTGACAACATTCCATTAGATAGACCAGTTAATCTCTCTAGCTCACGATAGGTAAACTTTCTCTTCAAGAGAGCCAATAGCTCTACAGCCATAAGCCTAGTCTCCAACTCTACATGTTTTCCCTTCTCTTTACCAGCCAACAAAACCTAGACCTCTATCAACAATGTGTGTTCCTAACATCCGGTTTTATACTCGACTCCCAATAAACTGTTTTAGAGGTTTTAACCAGCACTGGTTGAACATAGACAACATCTTCCAGTCTAACAGAGGTTATTTCATCTATAAAGCAACTACACCTTTTCAGGTTCAAGTCCAAGAATCCTCTACTACTAAATGCCAATATCAAGGTCATGAGTTGAACATTGTTGGGGAATGTTGTGATAGTCTATGAGGGCAAAGCTAAGAAGCTATTTGATCTAGGTAATGGTGTTGCAAGACTTGTATTCAAAGACGAAGTTACAGCATTTAATGGTGCTAGAAGAGAAGTTGTACCAGGAAAAGGAGTACTATCAGCCAAGATAAGCTCCAGACTTTTCGAAGTATTAGATGACAATGGCATACCTACACACTACATGTGCTATGAAGGTGGTGCTAGTGTTCGCGTAAGACTGGCTAAGGCCATTCCTTTGGAGGTAATAGTTAGAAACTATGCTTATGGCTCCATGCTAAAGAGAATGCCGCTATTGAAAAAGCTTATGAAGTTGTCTAAGCCTATAGTAGAGCTACACTTCAAAAGTGATGAAGCGGGAGATCCACTTATACTTCCCGAAGACGCTGTCGAAGCAAAGATTATTGATTGGAGTGTTTGGGATGAGATAAAGAGTCTAGCTTTGAAGATCAATAGTATACTTACTAGCTTCTTTGAAAGAAGAGGTTTGAAGTTGATAGACTTCAAGATAGAGGTTGGCTGGGTAGATGATAGGCTGGTTGTTATCGACGAGATATCCGGTGACACTATAAGGGTAATTGATGAGAAAGGCGAACATCTAGACAAGGAGTTGTTTAGAAAGGGTGCTTCTGGAAAACAGCTTCTCGAAGCATACAAGAGGTTGCAGATGATTGTAGGTGAACCAGAGAGGGTTTGCAGTAATGCCGATCCACAAAGTTAAACTTGTAGTCTTGTATAAGAGAAGCGCTAGAGATCCTGAAGGAGAGACAATAGCTAGAGAGCTTAGGAAGATGGGCATTAATGCTGTTAAAAGTGTTAGAGTGGGAAAGATCTTCGTGTTTGAGGTTGAGGCTGAAAGTCGAGAAGATGCCATCACTATTGTTAGGGATTTGGCTGAAAAAGTTAGACTTTTCAACCCAATTGTCCACGAAGCATGGGTGAATACTTCATGCCTAGAGTAGCCGTTTTAAAGTTTCCAGGAACTAATTGCGAGGAAGAGACTGTCTATGCTGTTCGAGAAATATCTAGGGTTGAAGCAGAGATAGTCTGGCATGAAGAGTTTAAGTGGCGTATGTGGGATGCAGTCATCATTCCTGGAGGATTTAGCTATGGTGATTATGGTCGAGCAGGGCTAATAGCTAGTTGGAGTAGAGCTTCAAGAGAGCTTGTAGAAGCTGCAGATAACGGTATTCCTATTCTGGGAATCTGCAATGGTTTCCAGGTACTTGTTGAGCTAGGACTACTTCCAGGAGCGCTAACAGTTAATATCGATGGTGTATTCCACGCTAAATGGGTTAAAGTTAGAATCAATAATCCAAAAGGCCCGTGGCTAGTGCTAGCAGAGAATGGCCAAATTGTAGAGATGCCTATAGCTCATGGTGAAGGGAGATACTATCACCCAGAGCCACATAAAATAGTTGTTGAAAGGCCTTGGATAGAGTATATCGGTTGTAATCCAAATGGAAGTGTAGCATCAATAGCCGGTTTAGGGTCAAGTAGTGGCGAAATACTTGGCTTGATGCCTCATCCCGAGCGAGCTGCATTTGATGTACAGGTACCCTACCCTCACACAGCAGGAGGCAAACTGTTCTTTGAGAGTATAGGTTTGTCTCTGAGGAGAGGCTGGTAGACAATGCCATTGTCGAGAGATGAGCTAGAATATGCTGTGCAGGTTCTTGGTAGGAAGTTAAGTGTTGAAGAGTTAGCTGTACTTGAAGCTGAGTGGAGCGAGCATTGCAGCTATAAGAGTAGTAGAAGACTCCTTAAATTGCTGCCAAGCAATGCACCCTACGTTGTGGTTGGGCCTGGTAGAGATGCAGCAGCTATAAGGCTTTTCGATGATGTTGATCTTGTTCTAGTGTTTAGGATAGAGAGTCATAATCACCCCTCAGCTGTAGACCCATATAATGGTGCTGCAACTGGTGTTGGTGGTATAGTAAGAGATGTGTTAAGCCTTGGCGCTAAGCCGATAGCATTGGTTGACGCGCTATTCCTAGGAGACCCCAATGACAGCCATGCTAGGTGGCTTGCTAAAGAGATTGTTAGGGGTATAAGCGACTATGGTAATAGAATAGGTGTTCCTGTAGTTGCAGGACATACGTGGCATGGCAATGCCTACAATAGACAACCACTTGTAAATGTTGGTTGTATAGGTATTGCAAAGCTTAACGAGATTGTTGAAGGTTTTGTTGAGCCTGGAGACCCCATAATAGTCGTTGGCAATGCTACAGGTAGAGATGGGCTTCAAGGCAGCAGTTTTGCCTCTAAACCCTTGTCGGACGGTAATGAGGAGTTAGCTGCTATTCAGGTAGGCAATCCATTCCTCGAGAAACTTTTAATCGATGCTATCCGCGAAGCTGTTGAGAATAGGCTGTTGAAACATGTTAAGGACTTAGGTGGTGGTGGGCTAGCAACAGCTGTAGTAGAAACTGCTGCTGCAAGCGGAGTTGGTGCAACAGTCTATCTTGATAAGCTCCATTTGAGAGAGAAGCTTGAACCCGTAGAGATACTAGTTTCCGAGAGCCAAGAGAGGATGTTGGTGGTTCCGAAGAGAAACTGTTTAGACAAGCTTATAGCCATATTCGACAAGTATGGTATTGAGTATAGCACGATAGGCTACTTTACCGAGGATAAACTGTTTCGAGCCTACTTTAAAGGTAAACTTGTTGTCGAACTACCTATAGAGCTTGTTGTTAACCCACCTGAACCGAAAAGGGCTAGCGAGAAACCTCGTGATTGGCCGCCCCCCATGCCAGACATAGACATTCCTCTCGAGAAAGCAGGTGAAGTTATACTAAAGCTTATTTCATCACCTCGAATTGCCTCTAAAAGGTGGATTTACGAGCAGTATGATTGGGGTGTTGGAGGTAGAACAGTTCTACCACCAGGCTATGGCGATGCTGCAGTTATATGGCTTAGAGAACTAGGCTTAAGAGGAGTTGCTGTAAAGGTTGACGGTAATCCTAGATACACCAAGCTAGACCCATACATTGGAGCAGCTTTAGCTCTCGAGGAAGCATATAGGAACGTCTATGTTGTTGGAGCTGAACCTCTAGCCGCTGTAGATAACGTAAATGCTGGCAACCCTGAGAAACCTGAACAATACTGGTTCTTCCATAGGATGGTTGAAGGTTTAGCGTGGATTGCTAGAGAGCTAGAAATACCAGTTGTAGGTGGGAATGTTAGCCTATACAACGAGTCTGCTCATGGAACCATGGTTGACCCTGTTACAACTGTTATGGTTGTTGGAAGAGTCTTTGATGTTTCAAAAACGCTTGGCTATCGACTTAGAGGTAAAGGTGTACTAGTCCTGCTTGGAGACACCTATCCAGAGCTAGGCGGTAGCGAGCTACTAGCACTGCTCGGTTTTGAAGGAGGTAGTCCGCCTAAGCCTAGACCTGCCCTCGAGAAAAAGCTTTCAAAACTACTAAGAGTTGTTGCAGAGAAAAGACTAGCCTACGCTGCACACGATGTAGGTGTTGGCGGGCTAATAGCTAGTATCGCAGAAATGGTTGCATGTAGTGGTGTAGGTGCAACAATAGATCTCTCTAGTGTCGGATGTAGAGAGTGTAGATGGTTTGAAGCAGCATTCTCTGAAACACAAGCACGTGTAGTTTTAGAGGTTCCCAGTGAAAAACTTGATGAGTTAAAGCTGTTAGCTAGAAAGAACAACGTTCCACTGTACCTTCTAGGGTATACTGGCGGAGACATTTTTGAGGTAAGGATTGGTAATAGAATTGTATCCAAAATACCTGTTGAGAAGGTCTATGAGGTCTACGAGAAGACCTCGTGGGAAAAGTTTATGGGGGTTGATTGACGATGTGTGGTGTAGCTGCATGGATTGGTGGTGATGATGCTGCTTTAAGAGTTTATGAGATGCTTTTAGGCCTCCAACATCGTGGACAAGAAGCTGCTGGTATAGCCTATCTGGGTAATGGAAATAGCATAGTTGTTGTTAAAGGTTGTGGAACTGTTACAACCGCTATAAACCTTTCAAACATCAGCTCTAAAACTCTCTTGGCTATAGGCCATGTTCGATACTCTACAAGTGGATCTTATGGTGGTACTCTAGCCCAACCTGTTACTGGTCCTAAGAAGTTTGTAGTAGTAGCTTTCAACGGCAATATTGTTAACTACTATGAGCTTGGATTAGAGTTTTTTGGTAGAGAGTATGGGTGGGATGCACACCTACTTGTAGACCTAATAGAACAACTGTATCTAGACCATGGAAACTTGTTGGACGCGATTAAAGAGGCTTCTAAGGTGCTTGTTGGAGCATATAGTTTGGTTGCGTTTACTGCTCGTGGAGAGTTTGTTGCTGCACGTGATCCAAAAGGTGTTAGGCCTCTCGCATACCACTTAAGCGACAAAGTTGTGGCAATAGCGTCAGAGACTGCTGCTCTAGAGGAACAGGGTCTTTATTGGAAAGAAATGGGGAATGGAATGGCCATATATTGTCCAACACCTAATCCACGAGAATGTTATGTAGACCATCTCGGGTGGAGAGGTGATCCAAGACCCTGTGTATTCGAATACATATACTTTCTACGACCAGATAGCTTCTTTGAAGGTGTTGAAGCACATAGAGCAAGAGTGAAAATGGGCTTTGAACTAGCTAAGATAGACGATGTTGAAGCAGATATTGTAGCACCAGTGCCAGATAGTGGTAGAAGTGCTGCAATAGGCTATTCAGCTGGACGTGGAATACTACTAGACGAAGTGATCTACCTTAACAGGTACGTTGGTAGAGTGTTCATATCGCCGCCAAGCGAGCGAAATGTTAAGCTTAGTAGAAAGTTTGGTGTTGTCAAAAGTAGTGTTAAAGGTAGACGTATAGTAGTTGTTGACGACTCTATCGTGAGAGGAATAACTGCTAAAAAGATTACAAGTTTACTTAGACGTGCCGAGGCTAGAGCAGTACACTATAGGTCTGCTAGTCCTCCTGTACGTTATCCATGCTTTTTCGGCATAGACTTTCCCAGTAGGAGAGAACTTGTAGCCTATGGCAGGACCGTTGAAGAGATAAAAAGTGTTATTGGGGCAGACACTTTGCTCTACAACACAGTCAAAGCTCTCAAAAAATGTGTTGGTAGACCAACCTGTATGGGTTGTTTTACCTCGGAGTATGCTTACCCAATCAATCTCTCCAAAGCCGAGAAACTGTTCTCGAAAAGGATGTAGGGTGGGTATAATGCCTGGCCTACTCCTAGTATACATGTACAACTTAGACCTCGATGCCTCAAAATATGCGTACTATGCTGCTTTAGGCCTCCGACATAGAGGCGATAGATTGTGCTACGCCGCTTTAACAGATGGCAAGTTTGAAACAGGTTGTCTAGATCCTTGGAGTAGCGAAATAAGTATGCCGAAAGCCAGAGCTGTACTCATATCGATAGGCGATGAAAACTCTATGTATGTTGACAAAGACATCGCTATAGCTGTTGACGGTGCATGCACACCAAATGATGTTGCCAGACTATTTTCGAGCGAAGAGAAGCTAGAACAGAGCATTAAGCTGATTAAGAGTGTAAAACCCAAATGCACTTTCATAGCTTTATCGCGGAAAGGCTGTTTCTTAGCATTTCGAGACCAGCTAGGAGTGAGACCACTAGTCTACGGAGGCTATGGGTTTGACGGTCTTATACTTGCTTCAGAAACAGCACCAATAGTGCTTGCAGGTGGTAAGCCTGCTCGCGATCTAAGACCAGGCGAGATAGTGTATGGTGACGAATACGAACTCCAGTTTGAGGAAGTTTCAACCGATATGAAACCTCATATCTGTCTCTTCGAATACGTTTACCTTGCAAGGCCAGATAGCATACTGGATAGTGTAAATGTCTACATGTTTAGACGTACTATGGGCGAAATACTAGCTGAAAAACACTATGTAGATGTAGACGTTGTTGTTGGAGTTCCTGAAACAGCTATACCCTATGCCATAGGCTATGCAGAGAAGAAGAAAGCGAGACTCGAATACGGGTTTATATCGACTATTGGGAGGCTTAGAACAGCTATAGTGAGGACAACTATCGAGGATAGATTGAGGCTTCTTAGCCTAAAGCTTAATCTTGTACC
>DQUB01000206.1 GCA_015662475.1 Pyrodictium sp. | reverse complement strand
CAAACACTCCTGATACGTTTGACTGACTATCACACATATGCTAATGTTTTGCCCGTCATGGAGGGCTTCTAATGTTGCCGTTTTATAGGTTAGCAGAGTTGCTGGTAACTGTTTGCTTCCAATTATATACCCTCCCCCTTGGCTAGGAAATATTACAATTATTGTAAGTTCCTCGTAGGTTTCCCACATGCTTGTATAGTTCCACCCGCCTAGCGCATAGTAGTTGCTGTTGCGTAAAGTTGTGTTCGGAAATACTAGATATTCTCCGGTGTAAACTCCGCTAATACCTCTAGCCATTATTGCATTGAGCATTGTAAAGTTTGCAATTATATATACTTTGTTCGCGATAGTCTCATTTATCTCCGGATATGCAGGATTATACTTCGAAATGTTGATGGCTATGGACAGGACAGCAGCATCTCTCGTGTCTGTCGAATCAGTAGTGTTTAACCATACTTTGCCGTTTGACCAGCCATAGCTTGTATCTCTAGTGCGGACTAGCACGTATAGTTTTCCTTCTGCGAATGGGTCTGTGTCGAAGGTGTCCCATGCTATTGCATGTCTTTTTGCTAGTTGTAGTATTGGTGTTGGTGTCGTCGTTGTTGTTGGGGTTGGTGTTTTTGTTAGCTTGTAGTGTTGTAGTTGTAGTGTTGTTTGTGCTGGTGTTGGTGCTAGTGGTCCTGCTGTGAAGGTGTAGCCTATTGCTACGATTCTTGTGAGGTTTATGTATTTGGCTGTTTCACTGTCTACGTCTGCTCTTATGTTTAGGTCTACTCTACATGCTGGTTGTAGTTTTATTGTCAGCTTATTGTCTATGGTTGTGTTTGAACCGCATGCTGGTGGTGTGAAGGATACTGTGTATGCTAGTTTCTCTATTGGTGTTGCTGTATTGTTTGGCCATACCACTAATATTGATGTGAGGTTTACCGTTACTAGACCTACATTGTATATTGTTGCGTTTATCCACGCTATTCCCGTGCTTGTAGTGCTAGTGTTTATCCAGCCTACGAGTCCCTGTTGGAGTTGCTGTTGTAGTTTTGATAGTTGTTGCTGTTGTTGTTGTACTGTTTGCATGGTATTCATGTAGTTTGTGAATGTAGACATGATCAACACTATCATTGCACCGAGAATTGCTAGGAATAGTATTGCTCCTACAACAGTGAATACACCTTTCACCAACTAGCCCAAGTGTTAGGTGGAGGTTCTGCTCACGTTAATATTTCTCAGGTAGAGGTTTTCTAACCAGTTTCTAGAGTTCTACCGTGCAGCTTTTGTCTGGGGCGTGGTAGATTGTGTAGTGGTTGGAGGGGGTGTCGTTTTTGAGGAGAGTGTTTGCTGTTTTTCTCCTCCTAGCAGCTGGAATAGCATTGCTAATAGTAGGTCTTCTATGGGGTGGTAGGGGTGGTGAAGGTGGGGAGAGTGTTGAGCTTGTGTTTGTTGTTCCTCCAGGGTTTGGGTGGGTTTTAGAGCTGAATAGGAGTTTTAGAGTTGATGTTGAGGGTCTAGGTCTTGGAGATTACGCAAAAATAGACTTTACATGTGATGGTGTTGGTAGAGTTCCACTCATATCTTGGGAGAATGTTAGTGGTGCAAAAGCCTATACAGTGATAGTCTATGATCCAGATGCGCCAATCGGCATCTTCTACCACCTCATAGTATACAATGTTAGAGGAACATCTCTTTCAAAGGCTATGGGTGAAGGGTTGCCAAATAGTGGTGGGTTGCCAGGTTGGTACCCTATATGCCCGCCAAAAGGCTCTAAACCTCACAGATACTACTTCCTAGTTATCGCGCAGAGTGAGAGGATACCTCCAGTAGAAAGTGTTGAAGAGCTTGCAGAAACCTTGAAGAAGTATGCCATAGCTTATGGCTGGTCCATGATAGTGTATAAACGATAGCAGGTTTCCAAGAAAACGTTTTCGCGGGTTTGGCAACCGTTCTTGTATGTGAAGGTCTACTTGATGTTTACCGGTACTGTGTAGGTGGCAAGTACTCTTCCACTACTATCTAGTAGGACAATGGTTACTCTATAACTGCCTTTATCGAGACCCACTATTGTTGCATGTACTAGGTCTATTTTTGCTTCTCCAACAGGTATAGCTACCTCCATGGGTATCGTGTAGTTTTTCGAGTCAACTTGTAGCACTATCTCTCTAACTATAGCAGGCATATCGCCTTTGTTTGCCACCACTATGCTTATCCCCTCTATGACCCCTTTAACCACGTTGTCCCAGAAAACCCTTAGACTAGCATCCAATACCTCAAGCTTTGGCCCCAGAAACTCGAAAACTTTCTCATAAACCTTCACACCATCCAGATCGGTTACAATCAGCTTGTACTTGCCAGCTTTAGGAGTCGCTCCAGGAGAAGCCATCGCTAGATACGCCATACCATCGCCAGGTCTAGCGGTTATCGAGGAGAGAGTAGTATTGTCTGGACCTACCAACGTTATGTTAACAGTGCTATTTGCCTTAAAGAGTATGAGGAGCGACACCTGGTCACCATATACAACAACCTTGTAGCTTTTCAGCATAAACTTTGGCGTAGCAGGCACAGATGCATTCACTACAACATGGGGGCTAGCACCCGCAACAGTCACGGTTTTCGTCACCGTAACCTCCTTGGTAACGGTTATAGTAACGTAGACATAGACTGGCATCAACATATGTCCGAGAATAGCTCCTGCAACAAGTGCTATTGCAACAGCGATAACTAGCATCGACTGACCAGCAAAATCCAAAACCTACACCCAAGCCAGACAGAGTTGAAGAGGTAAAAGTGTCTTACAATGATGGAAAAACATAACAGTGTCATTCCTGTAGCTAGAAGCACACACTTAAACAGTTCAGCCTACAATCACCATCACGTCAAGTTTACGATGATTGCGGAAACATGTCAAAGGACAACCCACTCTAAAACAATCATGGCTCCTTGGCGCGAAAAGATGCTAGGCTTGCCACTCAGCTCTCAAGACCTTCTTCATCGAGGATCTGAGGCGCTGGGCTCATCATCAAGACTATTGTTGGGGGACGCGCCTATATAGGTGTGGTTTTAGAATACTTGGAGTTGGTGTTTTGTGGGATGCCTTTGCCTAGAAAGGAGGAGGTTATGGAAGAGGTTAGGAAGAGGATATATGAGCACTATAGGGAGGCTGAGGCAAGGATTAGAGAGGAAGCTGAGAGGATTAAGGAGGAGATGAGACGTAGGCTTGAAAAGGCGCGTGGAGAACTGCTTAGTAGGATGAGCTTGGCGTAGATGGGTTAGAGTAGGGTATAGTTGTGGAGGGGAGGTGGTGTGGTTGACGCTTTAACGGTTAT
>DQUB01000077.1 GCA_015662475.1 Pyrodictium sp. | reverse complement strand
GAATTGGCGGTTTCTTAGCCATGAGATGTGTTGTTTTAGTGTTCTTTCTCCTAGTTTGAGGTTGTGGGCTAGGTCTGCTATTGTTTGTGGTTTTCCTGTTTGTAGGAGGTGTTGGGCTATTTTTGCTTTGGTTTGTTTTATGCCTTCTAGTAGGATTGTGGTGATTGTTTGGAGGTTTATTTCTGCTTCCTGGGCTTGTTGTGGGTCTTCGCTTGTGGTGTGGAGGGTTATGTTGGCTCCTGTTTTGGCTTTTAGTATTAGTGCTATGAGTGTGTAGACTACTACTGCTCTCATTCCACCGGTTAGGTCTGCGTAGTACTCCTTGTCTTGTCCTAGAGCATCAAGTATTTTTTCTATGGCTGTTGGCGGGTCTCCAACGTCTACTGGGACTAGGTTGGGGGTTGGGAGGCTTGCTTTGTCTGTGTAGCTTACAACGTTCTTGTAGGCGTCTTCTGTTCTCTTGACTACTGGTTCTGCTGTGATGAGCGTTATCCTCTCTACTCGGCCTACTGCTTTCCTAGCAAGCGTCCTTATTATGTGGTCACTGTGGAAGCCTAGTGTGAAAACGAAGTGCATGGTGTTGGTTTCCCACGTACTACCCATACCTCTCGCTGGCGGCAAAAGAGTGGCTCTCTAGCTCTAGACACTCTATGTTTCAAGATTCTTGCCCATTAGCGGGGCGGTTTGAGAGGGGCTGCTTGGTGGGGAGTGCTCCTGTGTGTGGGTTGTCATGGTGCGTGTTTACGGTGTGATGTTTCTTGGCTCGCCATGGCATTGCCCGTTTTTGTGTTTTGGGAGGTGCTCTCCGGGTATATCGTGCTTGTTGTAGTTGTTTGTAGGTGGGTGTGTTGGGGTGTTTGGACCTGCTATGCTTGGTAGGCTTTTGAGAAACCTTCACATGTTACGTGCTCGCGATCCTGTTGAAGAGGAGCTTCGTGGGTGGAACTGGTCTCGACCTCCACTTAGACCTCGAGCCTATCTAGGTCTTGGTGTGTCTGAGGTTGCTTGCCAGTATTGTCCTACTAGACGCGATGTTTGGCTTAGGAGGGTGCAGGGTGTTCGTGGCGAGGTTAATGGGGGGATGGTTCGCGGCAAGCTTGTCCACATGGTGTTCCAGGACACGGCTAGAATGGCATCTAGACTCTATGCTGGTGGTGTTGAAGCAGCCGATATTGCTGCTAGGCTTGTAGGCGAAGCCAGCAAGCGAGTGAAACACATTTTAGAGGATATGGGTGTTTCCAATGTCGATGGCCTCTACGAGCTGGGGGTGAAATTGTACAAGAGGTTTGCACTCTACTGGGCTTCGTGGATAGAGGAGACACGGCAACCACCCTGGTACGTAGAGTACACCGTTGATGGGTGGCTTCTAGGTCTCTCTAGGAGATTGCGTGTTGACGCTCTGGCTCCCGGCCTTGTTGTCGAGGTCAAGTATGGCAGTTGGAGAGAAGACCACGGGGTTGCCCTGGCAGGGTATGCGCTAGCTCTTGAAGCAAGCCACGAATACCCTGTAGACTATGGAGTTGTCATCATAGTAGAAAATGGTGGTGGTGAGATACGGTTTGAGCCAGTCTACATAGGCAATAGTCTCCGCACAGAGTTTATCCAGAGACGCGACGAGATCATAGACATGCTCCTATCATCGGCAGACCCGGGGAAGCCGTCACGGTGCCCAGACACCTGCCCCTACAAGAAGTATTGCTTGTAAGGAAAGCATCTTGTCGGAGGATGGGATCGTATGAGAACACTCGTTGTTTCAGGCTATGGTGTTAGGCTGAGGGTTCGCCGTAGATGTCTTATTGTTGAGGAGGGTGGGGAGAGAATGGTGGTTCCGTTAGCGGAGATAGACAGGATTGTTGTGGTTACATCTGGCGTGTCTATCACAAGTTCTGCTGTGAGAGCTCTTGCCAGGTATGGTGTCGACATAGTGTTCCTGGACCCCCATGGGACCCCCATGATCTCGCTATGCCCACCCTGGATAAGCGCTAGTGTTGAGACACGCTTAGCCCAGTACAGAGCTCGTTTGGACCCGAGCTTGAGGCTAGCCTATGCAAAAGCTTTTGCCCAGGCTAAAGTGCTCAACCAAGCACATTTCCTCCAAGAACTCTACCTTAAAACCAAAGCATCTTGGCTAGTAGAGGAGGCTGAGAAGCTGCAAAGACTAGCTGCGGAGATAATGTTGGCGGACAAAGTATCTAGAGTCCGGAGCCTAGAAGGGGTTGCCGCTAAGATCTACTGGGGGGCCATAGCATCACTACTACCTCCAAGCCTAGGCTTCCCAGGGAGAGACCAGGACTCTGCCGACCCCGTAAACACTAGCCTCAACTACCTCTACGGCCTACTCTACACGTGGAGCTTTAAAGCTCTAGTAGTGCACGGTCTAGACCCCTACACCGGCTTCCTACACGAGGACAGGGCTGGAAACCCTGTACTAGTCTTCGACTACGTTGAAATGTTCCGAGTTAGCGCAGTCGACAAGCTAGTCTACAAGCTGGTTACAGAAGGCTTTAGACCCGAAGTAGACCCGAACACCGGCCTACTTACGAGAGAGACGAGAGCTAAGCTAGTAGAAGAGTTTGCAAAGTGGATGCGGAGAAGGACTAGGGATGGTTCTGGGCAAGCTGAAAGCCTTGAGAAACACCTGATGCTCTATGCACGAAGACTAGCTCGAGCAGTTAGAAGCCAACAGCCTTACCAAGGCTTTGTAGAGGCTGTGATAGCATGATGATAATAGTAGCCTATGACATTAGTAAAGATGATAGGAGAGACGCTGTAGCCAAAACACTATTCTCGATGGGGTTTACGAGGATACAGAGAAGCCTCTACTTGGGTAGAGGAGGCCTGGCAAAAGCTAGAGATGTTGCTAGAAGACTTGAAGAGCTGATAGACGAGAATACAGACATAGTAGACATCATTCTCGTCCCAGACCACTACATGGCTAAGAGGATCCGTGTTGGGAAAGGGGTGCCACTGGGTGCCAAGACTACACCTAGCATACGCGTTGTCTAGAGGTCTACTGCCAGTGGTCATGGTCAAAGAGTATGCGTGGTGCCCAACAATACCGTGGATAATAGCGAACAAGCTTGTAGAACCACCACCAACACCTAGCATGTTGAAAGGCTTACGCGAACATCGCAGCAGAGATGTGTTGAAGCGTGTGGCCAAGATGATGGGCTACAAGCGTCCAGAGATCGAAAAACATGTTGTCGATAGAAGACGTAGAGTGTACGGTGTTGTCGACATACTAGCACCGAGAGAGCAGGAGCTTGTAGAGGTTAAAATCCGTGCAACCAGGCTTGGAAGACACCAGCTAGCACAGCTTAAAGTGTACGCGCTACTAGCTTGGAGCAATGGGTATCGAGTGAAAAGAGCCCATATAGCAACGTTGAAAGGAGCTCTAGAAACACTAGAAGTTGACCAAAGAACCCTCCTAGAAGCTGAAGACCTTGTCGAAAAGACTTGGAAAGCTGTTGAAAGTCCAGACCCACCACCAGTATGTCAGCCTGTTGAAAAGTGTGGGTATTGCCGCTATGCTAGACTATGCCCAAACAGAGCCTGTTAAGGCTATGCTCTCGGGAAGCCTCACAACGGTTTTTGACGGGCTAACCTCTAGAACTCTCGGCTGAAGACGGGTTTGAGCGTCTGCATAGTCTGTATTAGCTTCCAAGTTACAGCTCTGCACAACATAGTCTTACCACCAGTTTCGAGCAAGGTGCTAAAGTACGTGCTAATGACCACCAGCAGTTTTTGGAGAGAAG
>DQUB01000136.1 GCA_015662475.1 Pyrodictium sp. | reverse complement strand
ATGTTAACCCCTAGGGCTGAAAAGGGGGTTCCACACAATAGTTCTTGATGGGATAGTGCTATGCCAATGCCATTTAAAATTCTAGCTGATATACTTGAGAAACTGGAGAGGACAACATCTAGAACGCAGATGATACTGTACCTCGTAGAGCTATTCAAGAAAACGCCTCCAGAAACGATAGACAAGGTCATCTACATACTACAGGGTAAACTATGGCCTGAGTGGAAGGGTTTGCCCGAGCTTGGTGTTGGGGAAAAGTCTCTTACCAAGGCTGCTGCAATAGCGCTTCACGTTTCCGAACATGTTGTGGAACAGCTTGCTAAAAAGTATGGTGATGTTGGTAAAGCGATAGAGTATTTGAAGAGGGAGAAGGATAGGGAAGTTGGAAAACCAGTTGGCCTACTAGCGTTTATGCCTAAGAAAACTGGTGCAGCTGAAGAGCTAACTGTTGAAAAGGTATACGATACAATGGCTAGAATAGCTCTTGCTACTGGAGAAGGAAGTCGTGATCTCAAAATAAAGCTGCTTGCAAGTCTATTAACCGAGGCCTCGCCTAAGGAGGCCAAGTACATAGCAAGATTCGTTGAAGGTAGGCTTAGACTTGGCGTTGGCGATGCCACTATAATGGAGGCTCTAGCACTAGTATTTGGCGGTAGTGCGGCTAAAAGACCGATTATAGAGAGAGCATATAATCTTCGGGCAGACCTAGGCATAGTCGCAAAAATACTTGCAACACAGGGTATCGATGCTCTTAAGAATGTACATCCTGAAGTTGGCATTCCTATAAGGCCTATGCTGGCTGAGAGACTCAACAACCCAGTTGAAATATTGAAGAAGGTTGGTGGTAAAGCAATTGTTGAGTACAAGTATGATGGTGAACGTGCACAAATCCACAAGAAGGGCGACCAAGTCTGGATATTCTCGAGAAGGCTTGAGAATATCACCCACATGTACCCAGATGTCGTGGAGATGGCTAAAAAGTATTTGAAAGCCAACGAGGCTATCGTTGAAGGCGAGATAGTTGCTATTGATCCGGAAACTGGAGAGCTAAGACCATTCCAAATACTAATGCATAGAAGGAGAAAGCATGATGTGTTACAAGCAATGAAAGAGATACCAGTGGCAGTATATCTGTTTGACATACTCTACTGCGATGGTGAAGACCTTACTCTAAAACCGTTGCCGATGAGGAGAAAATACCTAGAAGATGTTGTCGAGCAAACGGAGAGGTGGAGAATTGCAGAGAATATCGTGACAGATGATCCAGACATGCTAGAGAAGTTCTTCCTCAAAGCAATCGAAGATGGTGCTGAAGGTGTTATGGTGAAAGCAATACATGATAGGAGCATATACCAGGCTGGTGCTAGAGGCTGGCTATGGATAAAGTATAAGCGTGACTATAAGAGCGAGATGATGGACACAGTAGACCTTGTTGTGATAGGAGCATTCTACGGCAAGGGTAGACGTGGAGGTAAGTTTGGAGCTCTCCTCATGGCAGCATATGATCCGGATACTGACACCTTTAAGAGCGTTTGTAAAGTTGGTAGTGGTTTTACAGATGAAGACCTTGAAAGATTGGATGACATGTTGAAACCGTACATTAGACAGACAAAGCCGCCAAGAGTAGATAGTACGATGAGACCAGATGTATGGGTTGAACCAGCTCTTGTTGCAGAGATAATGGGTGCAGAGCTAACTCTAAGCCCAATACATACATGCTGTTATGGTTGGGCTAAGAGCGGTGCAGGAATCTCAATAAGATTCCCAAGGTTTATCAGATGGAGACCCGATAAGAGGCCAGAAGATGCTACAACAACCAAAGAGCTCTTCGAAATGTACAAGAGGCAATTGCGTAAAGTAGAGGAGGCGAAATCAGCGTCGAAGTAGCGCGGATTGGTGAGGTTAGCGTATCACTCTACCAACTTTTTAACTACTTTTCCCCTGCTACAAGTCTTGAGGAACTCTCTGGCTTTTTCCGCAACCTGCTTTCTAACATCCTCGTCCTCTAACAACAGTTTGAGTTTTCGTGCCAGGTCTTTGACCCCCCAGTATTTGACAACAGCTCCAAAACCATTTTCGTCTACTGGTATTGTTTCAAAATACCTTGTATCTGGCACAATTGTTGGTGTTAGACTAGCTATTGTCTGGTAAAGAGTTGATGATATGACAGGTTTTGTTGACCACCCTTTAGGTAGAAGGTGTAGAACAGCGTTTTCAAGCAACGTGTATATTTCTTCAATGCTCAACCGATAATGCACAACTTTTAGCCAAGGCTTCTCATATGGAAGACTTCTATCATCGCTGCGCACTACAAGGTATTCGAAAGAGTGGCTTTGCGAGAGAATGTCAAGTGCATTGATGTAGTCTGCTAGCTCCTCGATAGGTTGTCTGCCAAAGGTTACTAGTAAAGGTCGATCAATCTTCTCTAGGAATGGTAGATTTGGTCTTCTAGCAGGAGGATCGAGGCATGGGTAGGAGGCAATGACAAGTTTATCTTCTAATTCGTTCCTATACGGGTATAGGACTTCTCTAAGCCATCTCTCGTCAAAAACAGCGATTTTGTCTATCGGGAAAGCTTCTAGGTAAGGTCTAGTCTCTTCGTATGTGGTCGTATGCAGTACAAGTACTATGGAGGCTCCTCGAGCAGCAACATCTCTAAGCTCTTCTGCCAACGACAACGGTAGTCTCTGGTATACTTCGACTAGGACCGTGTCGGGATCCCAATCAACCAGCTTGCGCCTACACGCTTTCGCTTTCTGTCTAGGCTCATCAACTTCATCATAACACCTTTCAACAATTTCTTCGTCGCCTCCAAGCGGTATATGGTGCCAATCTCTATTTGCAGTGTCTAAAGTCGGAGCAAAAATGCGCACATCATGCCCCATCTCTAAAAGTGTTTGAGCAACAATTTCAGCATGCAATGAAACACCGCATGTTGCTCTCCATCTCCCAATAATAGCTATTTTCATTGTTAACCCTCCAACACTAGAATTCTAATAGCATCACAAAATATAGGTAAATTTTTCAAAACCTCAAAAAGAGGACAATCGATCACTACAACATGCTTGCTAGCTTGGTCTGTAGGCTGGCATTTATTTTAGATTGAAGATTGGTGTTTAGAAGACTGTCTTCAAGGCAGATTTGTTGATACGAGTCCCCCTCTTCACAGTATATGTTTTTGGGATTGTGTGGAAGGGGGTATAGGCATGGTTCGCCTACTTGTGTGTGGTTTACTCGAGTTTGACTCGGGTAAAACATGGACTGTTGTAGGTCTTGCTAGATATCTCATGGAGCGAGGCTACAATGTTGAAGTCTACAAACCTGTTGCAGGCCACAACCTATGGTATTCCAGTAAGGGTGTCCGGTATACGCGTAAACTCGGAATTCTAGTTGGCGACGATGTCGCCACCTACATCGAAGCACTTGGCGTGTCTGAGCCGCATAGAGTAAATCCGATCGATCTGGCTCTAGCTATACCAAAGCTGCGAGGACTTGACAGTAGAAGTATGAGTGAGTATCGTCTAGCGCTTCAATCGCAGGATAAGATCCTTATACTAGCTAGATTTACAGATCCTGTTACAGGAAGTACAACCCACTATCTTGTGGTAGACAATCTTGATAGGATAGCTCCTTCAATACGCAAACTCGTAGAGGAATTTACAGTGAAGCTTAAGACTCAGAAAATAGAGTTGAAGCCTCTTCTAGCACTTCTATCCAGCAGGCATGTAGCTGAAGTACTAGAGTTTGGAGCAACGATGCTTGAAAAGCAAGCAGACATACTGATTATAGAGTCTTTCAACAACGTATTAGAACCATATGGAGGTCTTCTTTCAAAGGTGGATCTGATCATAGTGGTAGCTCCAGGCTATGCTATAGTCCTTCGCGATGTGAAAACTGTTAGAGAGATTGCAATGAAACTATCACAGTTGCTAGGAATAGAAGGTCTTAGAACAAACCTTGTTCTCGAAAAACCCGAGGTGGCTTCTACAGCGAAACTCGTAGAGATAGAATACCTGGGCAAGCTTGGAGAACAAGTAGAAAAACTTGGTAGGTATGTGGAGGAAATCTTATAGCGTTAAGCTAAATGCCTCCACAACCAGTACACAATGACTATAACAGCTACAACCAATAGTACTAGCGCTACAGCACTTACCGAAACCACTGCACCAGCAGGTGTTGTTGCTGTTGCAGTTTCAGTTGCAGCTTCTCCACCCACAACAGTAAAAGTTGTAGATGCTACAACCTCTCCCATACCAGT
>DQUB01000205.1 GCA_015662475.1 Pyrodictium sp. | reverse complement strand
TTCTCAAAGAGACTTAGAGATCAGATTGTAGCTTGTAAGCCTTAGCAAGGACTACTACTCTTACTATGTGACCCCTCTCATCAGTAATACAGCACTCGGCATACCAACTTTACATTGAATACGACTTCGAAGAGCATGCCCTTGGCACATGTTGAGCGATACCTTGTCCACTCTTATCAGCTCATGCATTTTAATATAATTTAGCCAAACCATATAGAGAAACCACAAAAAATACACAATTGAAGATGCTAAATATTTAAATTTCAAGTAGGAGCAGTAACATTGAGGTATAATATGTCTCTTAAAAAGTATTGAGGTAAAAAGAGGCTAGAGTCTAGGTGGCACTAAACGTAGTTGTAGTGGTAGACTTTAAAGGCCGAAGGCCCTTTTTCTATTCCGCAGTTTTATGTCCCAGTAAAGCTTCTTGAGCTCGTGCGTTAATCTTGTCTCAATTCTTGTACCATCCCTTAGGAATATGACTACGTTGTCTGATTTTATAACTATGTCAAGTATGTTATCTGCATCAGGGACTAGCCGCGGTATAGGATTTGCTGGACGTTGAGAAGACGTATGGTTTATTCGCATAATGTGTATTGCTCACCTCCGCTAGAGTTTCTATTGGAATGGGGGAGGCTAAAAAACTTGATGAATGTGGGATGAGGATGTTTATGGGTGCTGAAGCCTAAAATGATGAGTGGGGACCTCTCCTGACCTATGTACTGTCTTTTAAAGCCGTTCTAGATTATTTTTGTCATCTTGGACTTGATTATCTCCTCAGCTTTCTCCTTCGGTATTTTAATGTAGTCTAGTTCGTTTATTGTTTGGGTGAGCTTCTCAATATCTTTGGATAGCTCGTCTACTGTTGCATCTATTAATTTTGTTGACTCATATGCTTCGGCTTCTGGGATCAATAGGACTTGAAGTCTAGTTCTATTGTCTTCGGGTGCTAGTATGGCGAGGCCTAGATTCTCGCCTTTATCATCTTTAAGCAGTACTAGAAGTTCATTGTCTGACGTTTTGCCTAAAGGTACTGCTTCTGCAACTTTAGCTGGCATTACATGTGTCTCAGGTTTGGCTCCTGTCCATGCTGCTTCTTCCCTAGTCACCGGCTTCTCTAGAACTTCCTTTGCTTTCTCTATCGTTTCCTTTACAGCTTTTTCGACTTCCTCATCAGGAACTCTTTTGAACACTTCTATGCGTAGTGTATCAAACTTCCAGACTATATCGCTGTCGATGATGTCGTATTCTACTCGTATTCTTACAACATCGCCTTTATCTATTCTCAATTTGTTCACTAGTATGTCGAAGAGTAGTCTATTGAGCTCGCCTGCTTTCTGTGCTACGAGCTGATTTGTTAGCTCGCCTGCCTTTATCTTGTCGCGAAGTTGGGCAAAGAGTACACGTCTAACCTTGTCAGCATATGCACCAGCTATTATATGGCCTGTTGAAAGTTGAGGCATGCTAATTCTCCATACTAGGATTTGTTGTGCTAGTATTTCGGTTTATTGGTCTGAAACATCTTGTTTGGAGATAGTGATCTAGTTTCTTTTGGGTATAAAGCCTATCGAAAATCCTCGACTTCCCAATTATTGTGTTTAAGAGCCTTTCATTTTTTAAGATGATGTTTAGTAGCTCAATAACCTCCTTGGGATCATTTGACCTTAACATGGGTTGTGCTAGAGCATGTGCAGTTGTTAGGCGAATATGCCAATTACCCACTGGTGCATAATAGTCAGGTGTTATTTCACGTATTATGAACACAGTAGCCTGTCTCCCTCTCCTTGCAAGGTGCTCTAAAACGGATAGTCGTGCAGCCATCATGCCCCCATCCTGTTCTGTAAACTGGTTAGGTTTGTCTTCTCTGACCCAGTGTAGTATGGGCTTTCTTGTGTTGCGCGTCCAAATTGTGAGAGGATGCCATATTTCTACCATTTCGAGCCTGTAAGGGCCTGGAAAGAGTATTATGGTGAATTTGTTTCCAAGGTACGACGCATTATAGACTTCAATATGGTCTATAACTTTGTTCTCGGATTTGATTGCTTCAAGTAGTTTGGCGGCTATCGCGCTATCGACTGCAGTTATAGCCCATCTTGTGGGAACTAGACGTCTATTCCGCTTCACACCTAATAA
>DQUB01000081.1 GCA_015662475.1 Pyrodictium sp. | reverse complement strand
ATCTCGGGCATTTTTAAAGGCTGTTTTGCAGGATCTCTACCCTCAACATAGGATACAACTCTTCTATACAACTCCCACACAAACTCTCTTGAAAGGTTAACACCGCAAAGCCGCACTCTAAAACTTATAACCTCTCGACGCTTGCTAGGCGCAATTTCCAACCCTACAATCTCGCACCACTCAACCCCCCGAATATCCTTGAATACGGCTTCAGGGTTAGGACGATAGTATAAAAGCCTGCTAATGCCCAGCTCCAAACTTTCATCCACCTTGAAACTCCATTGCCTGCTATAAACGTCCATTGATATTAGGAAACAGTTGTTGTCCTCTGGAACCACGACTACCCTCCTAAAAGTCTCAAACCAGTATTCTCTCACACCAAGAGGCTGCTCTACAACCTCTTCTTGCTCGGCCACGGGCAGTTCTACAACATCACGTGTAGCTGGCATGTACGGTTTAGCCCCCTCAAGAAATAAGATCGGGTGTAGAGAAGGCGGCTAAAACAGCTTAACCGTTGAAGCTCAACTATGCTATCTTCTTGAAGACTGCTGCAATAGCTCTAAAGCCTGCATGTAGGGTACTAGTTCGCGGCCACAGAACGGGCATCGGTGGTGAAGTCTTCTAGCATCTGCTGGACAGAAATAGGCTTCATACTTCTCCATACAGGCTGGACATACGTACACAGGATCAGTTGTAACATCCATTTTCAGCGCACATATTCTACACTTAACCTCTATCCATCCAGCATGACCACTTGCATTAACTCCTTTCAGACCAGCTGTAGACACCTTAACACCCATTAAGCCAGCACAAATGAGCCAGTAATAAGCTTGCCTAATCCCATCTCGATCAAACTTATAGGCGTAACTTGAAAGCCTGGTAAACTTGGATGGGGAAAGCGCTCTTCGCTGACCAGTTTGGGGTGAAGGATGGCTGGGATAGCCGACTCCTCCACCTACTCTCCTTTTAAAATAGTCTCCCTACTGTCAACCTACATGGGTGCTACTGTTTGATTCTAAGTGACCGTGATATTAGATGGTATATTGAGAAGGGGCTTTTGAAGATTGAACCACTCTACAGCGATACTATTAGAGAGAATGGTGTTGATCTTAGGCTTGGGACGAAGTTTTGCCGGTTTAGAGCTTCTGGCAAAATATTCGACACTTCTACATCGTGGGAAAACCTTAACGAGTTCTATGACTGTGTTGATGTTGAAGAGGGTGAGGGGTTCATAGTTCACCCCTACGAACACGTGCTTGCAACAACGATGGAATATATTGGTCTACCAGATGATCTTGTAGGACTTGTTAACGTTAGAAGTACATTTGCACGTCTTGGAATTTTCGTCCCACCAACGGTCATTGATGCAGGGTTTGAAGGGCAGATTACAATCGAGATTATTGGATCCGCTTTCCCAGTCAAGCTATACCCTGGCCAACGCTTCCTACACGTAGTGTTTGTTAGAACAACAACACCTGTCGAGAAACCCTACAAGGGTAAGTATCAGGGGCAAAGAGGTGTAACACCGCCAAAACCAGACTAGCGAACTTGTACTGCAAAGCTAAGCTTCTGGAATAGAGCTGCATAGCCTGCATGAACCATTATCGACGGTGTTCTCACACCAGCAGGATACAAGGCTACAACAACCATAGGTGATGCATCAGTGATATCTACCACTCTTGACGATAGACCCGCTATCGTACGCGCTATCTTCACAATCGCCTGTTTAGCGTGAAGACGCAAACTTGGATAGAACGGGACCCTGTATAAGACCACCAGCTTCTGCTCTTGGAGAAACTCGGCTGCAGATACTAGCGGCATCCACCCAGGCACAGGCTCTGATGGTATCAAGACCTTCAATCTAGTTGTCATTTTCTTGGCTTTCATATACGCTAGAGCTGCAAAGACAACCTCCACCCTAGTTGCAGCTGCAACAGTATCCGGAACAACCTCACCACCAACCCTCTTTGCAACCTCATTTAGCACTCCATCGAGATCACGATACGCACATTTCACCAGCTCACTTCGCGCTTTTTCACCACCTTCACCCTCGGTAAACAATTTCCAAACCATATCACTGCAAACCATACCTATCCCACCATAATGTCTAGACAAAGCTTACCACAGCTAGAAATGCTATTGCATGCGCCATCGTTGCAACAGCTATTCTCTTCACAGACTTTAGATCACGAGTTGTTATATAGGCGTAGAGCGATTTGTTCAACATTGCTGCTGCTATAGCTAGTGCAGCGTAATAGCATGCTGCTGGAGGTTGTTGAACGCTGAAAAGACTTAGTATTGTTGCACCAGCATTCACAAAACCGCCAAGTGCGCTGAAGAATAGAAGTCCTTCCACACCTTTAAACGCAGCTACGACAGCTAAAAGGGCTAGTGCAAGGTAGAGAAGTGTACTCTTAACCGCTATGCCAAACGATAGTGGGTTCTCTATTCTAGGTGGACTCGACACTCTATACGTAACCAGTCGATGCCATGAAAAATAGGCTGGTATAGAAACTATGATGGCTCCAGCCAACAAGCCTAGATAGTCTTTAAATGTTGCTGTTTCGCTTAACAACATGCCAGCCATTAGCGCAATTAGAACATTACGGATGACCATAGCTACGTTGGTTAAAACTACCACGTGTAGCGACAGCTTTCTACGTTCTTCAGAGCCCATCATCTCTAAGCAAGCCATAGTGGTTGCTTCACTGTTAGCAAATCCGCCAAAGAGTGCTAGATAGGCTATACCTTCAACACCCTTTAAACGGACAGCTATATAGCCTAGATAGCTCGTTGTAAGCACCAATGCGAAGAACAGGTAGAGGCTCCTCAGAGACACTCCAAAGAACCCAATGTTGCTTGTGAGAAAGAATGGGCCAACAACAATCAACACTATGGCAAGCTCCAAAGACCATAATAGCTCTTCGTAGCGTATACGCCCAACAATCTTTTCCACAGGAAGTTTTATTGCAAGCATAAAGGTGGTTAGAACAGCTAGTGCTGCTGCAACCAAAGTTGCTCCTAGACCAGCCAACAAACCTATTATGTAGTCGACGAGCATGACAACAACTGTTGTTATACCACCAGTTCTAGCCACAATCAGTCTATGAGCAGCATAGATTGTTGCAACACCTACAAATGCTGCAACCAAGATAATTAGAGTGCCAACATCTATTAGCTGAGCCGAATAAGCATATGCAGAAGATGAAGCATAGAGAGATATAAGGGCGAATGTCCTTAGCCCTGGAATCTCTTTGACGACCATCTCCTCTAGACTAGGCTTTCTCCTTCTCCTCTCCTCAGCAACAGCTCTAGCTTTCTCCCTCTCAAGACCTATCAGCAAGCCTGCTAATAATGCAACAATAACTCTCACAAGGGCTTCTCTCACATCAATCATGGCTACACCCTACACCCATAGGAAATGCTATTGACAGGATACAATTAGAGGGTAGGGTACGGCGATAGATTAGGGTTACTTGGTTTGACTGATTGGTACGAGAAGAGCATTGAGCTTCACAGACTATATGGTGGCAAACTTGAAGTAATGCCCAAAGTTCCTGTTAAAGGGCAAGAACACTTTGCCATTTGGTACACACCAGGTGTAGCAGGTCCTTCTAGGAGGATTGCAGAAGATATACTCGAATCGTTTGAGCTTACCTGGCGTTGGAATACTATAGCTGTTGTTAGTGATGGAACAAGAGTGCTTGGTCTAGGCGATATCGGCGCCGAAGCAGCGCTTCCAGTCATGGAGGGAAAGGCTCTTCTCTTCAAACTTCTAGGAGGTGTTGATGCTATACCTATAGTACACCGAGCACGCAAACTCGAACAATTTCTTTGGCTGTTGAAGGCTCTAGAACCTAGCTTTGGAGGCTACAACCTAGAAGACATTGAGAGTCCAAAATGTTTCGCGTTGCTTGAAAAAGCGCGTAGAGAGCTAGACATACCAGTATGGCACGACGATCAACAGGGTACTGCTACAGTAGTGCTTGCAGCTCTTCTAGCTGCTACACGGCTTACCGGTCTTAAGCTCGAGCATGCTCGCATAGTATTGTTTGGTGTAGGTGCTGCAAACATTGCACTTTACAACCTATTAAAATCCTATGGGATAAAACCACAAAACATCGTTGCTATTGATAGTCGTGGCGTTCTCCATCCAGAGCGGGAAGATATAGCACAGCTTAGGAAGACCAATCCCTGGAAGTATAGGATAGCTGTAGAGACAATGCCGAGTGAGAAAACTATTGAAGATGCATTTAACGGTGCACACATAGTTGTTGCTGCCTCTAAACCTGGCCCCAACGTGATAAAGAAGGAGTGGGTTAAACGCATGTCAAAACCAGCAATAGTGTTTGCTCTCGCAAACCCTGTACCAGAAATATGGCCTTGGGAAGCCAAAGAAGCTGGTGCACAGATTGTAGCTACGGGGAGAAGCGATCTTCCAAACCAGGTTAACAACAGCCTCGTATTCCCATCAATGTTCAGAGGAGTGCTAGATGTTAGAGCCAAGACTATAACCGATGGAATGGCCATAGCCGCAGCGAAAGAGATAGCATCTTATGTAGAGGACACCGGTTTGAGCGAAGACCGCATCGTGCCCAGCATGACTGAGTGGGAAGTCTATCCTCGTGTTGCTGCTGCTGTCGCAGAAGCTGCAAGTAGGGAGGGTGTAGCGAGAAAACCTAAGAGTTATAGGGAAGAGTTGAGGTTTGCTACTGAGCTTATAGAGGCAGTACGCGAGAAGTATAAAAGGCTTGAAAAGATCCTTGAAAAACAGCTAGTCGGTAAGAGTGGAGTGGAGGGCTAACTGTTGATAGAGGTTGCTGAAGCCGTTGCACTATTAGCTCTCGCTCTTTTTGCCGCAAAAGTTGGCGAAGAGATCTTCATGAGGCTTGGCCTACCCAGCTTTCTCGGCGCTATCATAGCTGGTATGCTCTTAGGACGTGCAGGGTTGAATATAATATCTGAGGAGGCGTATGAAAGCACCTACATATTCTACTTGATAGGACTCAGCTTCTTCCTATTCTTAGCTGGCGTCGAAGAGCTTGCTCCACACGGAAAACTTGTACCACGTAAACGAGAGCTATTTGCATCAATTATAATGCTTATTGCAACATCAACCGCTATTGCTCTCCCAGCACACTTCTACTGGCATATGCCCCTACACGCAGCACTAGCCTTTGGAATAGCAGTAACAATTGCAAGCTTAGGCCCCGCTATAAAACTTGCACTACATATAAGACCAACACCTATCGCCTTACTCAGACTCGTGGTTGTACTCGAACTTCTAGGCATTATCTCGTTCAACTCTCTCACGAAAGGCTTTTCCATAGACCAGCTGGTAGCCACAATACTTGTTGTAGCCACCATATACTTTTTAGGTCGACGCTTATTCACAAAAGCTCTGATAGAGCTTGAGAAGAGAACGCACGCCCAAGAAGCTCCTTTTGCTCTACTAGTCTCGATAATAATGGGTGCATCCTTTGCAGCCGAATATCTAGGCTTTAACGCCGCTGTTACAGCATTAATCCTAGGACTTTTTGCCTCAGACTATCTGCTTAAAAGGCCATTCTTCCACGAAAGACTCCAAGCTCTAACCTACGGCTTCCTAGAACCATTATTCTTTGCAGGTATAGGGCTAACAATGGTAACACCAGACGTTCAAAGCTTGCTAGCAGCAGTTGCCGTATTCATCATCGCTTCCACAGTCAAACTTCTAGTAGGAAAACTGGTGTGTAGAGAAGCCAACGTTAAAAGCCTAGCAATACTCCTAGCCAAAGGCGGTGTCGACGCTTCACTACTATACACCGGGCTTTCAGAACACCTCTTCGAACCATCCCATTATACGGCAGGTGTTACAATGCTTCTTCTCTCCACACTAGTCTCAGCACTAATTGTCGGTGCTCGACCAAGCCATATGACTAGAGAGAAATGGCGCTTGAGAATATTAGATCTCCCTCTGGGATACTCTGTGGTCTCATACACAGCGCCAGCGATAACAGCTGCTGAAGTTGTAGCTGCCAAAGGAGCTGTTGTAGTTATCGACGATAACGGACGACCTCTAGGATATATAAGTGCTGAAGATCTCGTCCATGCAAGTCCCGAGCTCTTAGAAGAGCTAAAAGCGCTAGACATTATGAGGGTAGGCGTAATAGCTGTCCACAAGAATACTCCAATACTCGAACTAGCTGAAGATCTAGCCGTAGAACCGATAGTAGCTGTTGTAGATGATTCAGGCAAAGTTATAGGCACGATAACCTCTAAAGAGTTTCTTGCATGGCTACTTGGCACCACAAAGGAGGAGAGTGGGAAGAAGAGGTGAGGTGCGGGGTTCGGGGTCCGGCCGAGTACGCCATAGGCCCTCTTCGGGCCTCGGACTAGCGAACGTTCCACATACCCCATAAACACTGTTCTGTTCTAGAGGGTTAAACAACGCTTATGCTTTCTAAGTAATGGAGGTTGTCCATAATGGTATCTTTCAACAATCCTATAGTGGTAATAGATGGTGTTAACGAAGGAGTATTTGTTTCTAGGGTTAACCGCTTTGTAGTCAAAGTTTTGACGGGTAATAGAGAACTCTACTGCCATCTCCACGATCCTGGAAGACTGCCATGGCTTAGGCCGGGGTATCGTGTGTGGTTTAGAATGGCGGCTAAGAGCATTGCTAGAAAAACACCATGTGATGTTGTCGCGATAGAAGATGGTGCTGCAGGAGTCATTGTACTAGAAGATACTCGATATGCTAATACGCTGTATCGTGTTTTAGCAGGAGAACTTACGTGCAGAGACCCCAAATGTAGTCCTAGCTTGCAATCAGAAGTCTATCTCATCGGTTCTAGACTCGACTTTGTAACATCATGTTGTGATGGGTCTACAGTTGTTGTCGAAGTCAAGAACACAAATTTAGTTGTTGATAAGGGCATTGCTCTTTTCCCTGATGCTCCCAGCAAGAGAGCCCAGAAACATCTGACTACACTTGCACTACTTGCCGAGAGAGGCTATAGAGCCCAGCTTGCATTCATGGTTGTTAGAGAGGATGCTAGAGTGTTGAAACCCCATCGAGAGATCGATCCTGTTTTTGCAAAGCTAATGTGTTCCTACAAGACTATCATAGACTATGTCGCTGCTAAACTTGTAGTACGTGTAGTAGACGACAAACTGTTGGTCTACTACGGTGGTATGATTCCAGTTATACCCTGCCACTAGTCTTCCAACAAATCTCGCGCTATTTGAGACACGTAGACTCTAGATGCATACCTTTTTGCAATCACAGCAGCTTTGCCAACAAGAGTTTGAGGAGGATTACAGTGCTTTTCACACCAGGTTTTATTGCAGGGATTCACATGTGGAGAGCCTAGAAGGGGGGTTACAACAACATACCATTCTGTATCTCTCAGCCTCTTTGACACCACATTAAGGGCCTTGTCTAGCTCCTCTAGATAGCCCTCAATGTTTGCTGGCACGGGTATTCTAAGCTCAACTGTTACACCATATTTTGCTGCTAGAGATAGACATTCAAGGTACAACTTCCATAGTTTGCCAGCAACAGTTTCTGGTAAGCCTACTAGCATGGAAAATGGCACTTTTAAGTCTGTTGCTAGGTGGTCTACCAGCTTCTTCTCTAAAAGCTTTTCAAAGGGTCTAACTAGAGTACAGTTGGTGTTCAAACTAGTACGCAATCCGATCTTTTTCGCCAAGTCAAATAGCTGGGCTAGAGCCTCCCATTGCAGAAGAGGTTCACCACCTGTAACGTGTAGAAAGTCTACGAGACGAGCTGCACCTTGAAGAACATCGAATATCTTGTCTACATCCACCCACTTACACTCTAGCCGCTTCACAATCCTCCAATTATGGCAAAAAGGACACCGTAGATTACATCCACAAAGCCACAGGCTAAAGCAAGGACTACCGTACACGTCGACCAAACTAATGCTCTTCCAACCTGCAACTAGAAGACGACCACCCAATCTTTCAACCACACTTTGTTCTACGCGTACCCCTAGGTCGTTTATAGTGTAAGCCCCATAGAAATCTAAAAGTTGGCAGTAAGACCTAAAATTTATGGGCTGTGAGGACTACCCGGCAAGTAGGAGCTTTGCGATGACTGGTCAGAGTTATGCCGAGCCTCTAGCGTAGCATTTTTGTTCTATAGTCCAAGTGTGTTTCTATTTTAGGAGACTATCGTGGCTTGGAGAGACGTTATAGGTCGTATATTCGAGGTTGTATTGGCAAAGCTTATTGAAGGCGTAGATGATGTTGAGAAGTCAGCAAACATGCTAATAGCTGCTGCAGATGCACTCTATAGCCCATTAAAAGCCATTGATGCAGGTTTTGGTGAGGCAAGACGTCTAGCATCACGTTTTTCCAGCCTTGCTGCAGCTGTTTATGCACATCATGTACTCGCTAAAGCAGGTGAAGATGTACTCAGACAAGTTGTTGAAGCCTTAGAAAAGATAGTGGAAGCATACTCCGATAAACCACACCCAGAGGCTAAGAAGATCTTAGAAGAGGCAAATGTTACTGTCGAGCTTGCTTTTGCACCAGAACCACGTGAAGCTGTTGTCAAGAGTATTAGAGACTATGTAGAGCCTAGACAAACGATGTTGACACGGAGACGTAAAGTAGCTCGTAAACCAGAGCCTCAAAGAGATGTTAAGCGGATCTTGAGAGAGTTAGGCCGTGTAAACCCAATGCTAGCATTTACATTGTCAAATATTGTCAATAAATATTTGGAGTCTAGCCGGTAACCTCGCTAGACTCCTCCTCAACAAGTCTATCGTGTAAAACCGTTCCTATAGCTATTAGTGCAGCAGCCGCCGCATACTCTGTCGACAGCGTTACACCAGGTGCTATGTCTAGTACAAGATCTGCGAACCTATACACTCCCTGTGGTATACCTTCTCTCGAGCCAAAGAGCAGGTTTATCCTGCCTTTCGACTCGCGAATAAGCTCGTACAGTTTATCTGCAACCTTAGAAACGTATTCGCCTTCAGGCTCAAACACTATTATTACCTCATTCCGCCTATCTCTTACAAGCTGGTAGAGATCCTGGACATAAACTTTCACTTTGTGGACATCTCTCCCATAACTCTTCCTTTGCACCTCATATCTAGACTCTATCCCTTCAAACACACCATCGAGAAATGTTTTCAGCTGCAAAGCATCTACAACACCTATTGGCGCTATAACCAGCTCCCTTACCTCAAAGTTTTGAACCTCACGACCAATTCTCATACCCATAGTCTTACACGCATCCAAAGGCCCTAGATACGGCATCTGGACTACTGCAAACCTTCTAAACACCTTATAGAGGGGGTACTTGCCAGGTCTCATCTTCTTCCACTCCTTCTTGCCAGGATAGATGCAGATATAGGCTTTATCATGAACTATCTCGACTGCTACAACCTTGTCGGGAAAACGTAGATTTACTGAAGCACCAGTAGCCCTACGAACAGCATCACCTACAACAACATTAACATCAATACTTGTAAAATTGTGGCGACCACGCCTAACAGTTCTCACAGCAAAAGTCTCTTGAGAACCAATATGCTTCTTGGCAATCTCAGCTGCAACCTTAGCCATCTCCTGCAAATCAGCATTAACACATGCCTCTGCAACCAGAACCTTCTCAGCTTCAGGAACCTTCTCCTCAATCTCTCTGGCAAGCTCATACTTATCCTTAGATGCTTCAACAATAACCAAACCCTTAAGACCATATGGCGCAACATGTATCTTCGAGTTAGGGTCGAGCTCCTCTATATAGCTTGCAGCAACATTCTCCATACCAAGAACGGTTTTCACAAGAACAACGTTACATTCACTAACCAACATTCACACCTCGAGTAGACCCACCAGAAAGTGGGGAGAAATGGCTAGAAGAGGTTTCAGTAAACTAGCCTAGCACTTCTAGCATTCGCTAAAAACTCTGATACCATCGAGGGAAACCATTCCTAAGGTGGGGGAAGTTAGCTGTTTAGAGTTGTAGAGGGCTATAGAATTGAAAAGTTTTTCACGTGATGTTCTCTACCTTGACTCGTACATTAGTGGTGAAACAACAACTGCTGGTTGAGGTTTACCATCTGGACCTGGTATTGTGAGAAGCTTTGACTTGTAGATCTCCACCTTACGCAGTGGATAGATCTTCTTTGCTGCCTCGAAAATCTCGTTTGCTAGTTGGCCAAAGAGCATAGCTTTTATCAGTTCATCGAATGTCATCTCAGAGGCTCTCTTCACGATTATGTCGCCCATTATCTTCCTAATAGCTTTTTTCTGGCTTGTCTTACACCTATAGGTTGTGAGAACAACACCCGTTATTCTTAGACCATAGCCGTCTTTTGTAGTCACATTGTATATGCCTTGTATCTTGCTACTCTTTCTCCTTATAAGGCTCTTCATATAGTCTCTAGCAAGCTCATGACCTTTAAATCTAGTGTACGCCTTGAGATTCTCCTCATCAACCTCGATTATTTGGAAGTATAGGTGAACATGGACAAGCGAAAAGTCGCCAGTTATATCGTAAAGGGTTACCTCCATAACCCTACCAATAAGCTTTCTCGGATCATCTGCAGGAGT
>DQUB01000097.1 GCA_015662475.1 Pyrodictium sp. | reverse complement strand
TTAAACCGGTTTCGAAACGGCAATAATCGGGGTTTAGTGTGGTCTTGAGATACACACCGTTAGAAATGGGGAGGAAATCAGCATGGAAAAAACACTCTTTATAAATTTCCACATGATATATTATCAAATAGGATGCACAATACATGCACATAAACAACCACATAAACAACAATAATGTTAAACATACACAGTTTTTCATAGAACATCCCAAGTATGTTGATGTTGTTATGCCTCTTTGCAGAGGATGTAGCATGTTGAAGAGTCACGTACTGCAGCTACTCCCAGTCCTAAAATGCGGCTATCCTGTCAACATCGAGATGCTGGTAGATGGGGTGAAGAAGACTCTGGTTGACTGCCCACAGGATTTCTCAAACATACCCGTTCATTTCAACCTACTGGTTCCCATGGGCCTTGGAGCAGAGGAGATACGAAAACTGCTCGGTGTACTAACATCGGTAGGTGTTTCGCCAACAAACATCTACCTGCATACCAGCTGGGAACAGTTCCTCGACATAGTCTCTTCCGCGTATTCGACTTTAATCCTCAAAAATGTTGCAAGAGCATACGTCTATGTTGGAAGTGTTAGGGAGAGTAAGGCTCTGCTAAAACTGGTTACGAGTAAGCCGCTAAGCAAGTTCAAAACCATAGTAACGATAGTCTATTATGCAACTAGCATGCAAATGGTAAAAGAGATGTTGGAAGCCTATGACTGGAATGGTGCTCCCTACATACTCTTAATAGTGCGCATAAACTCGCCCTCCCACGCACTATCTTTCATCCACGAGCTTGAAGCCATACTAAAACATAGCAACTTTCTAAAAACGAGCGATTCGCAGTTCATAGGCCTTCCCGCAAAATGGTATACCGACTCTAAAGGCTACAGGTGGCTAGGCTTAGTAGTCTTGAGAAACGATGTAGACCCTTTCAAGGGGGCATCATCAGTGCTGGTACACCCTCTACACCTACATAGCAATCTTGCAACGTTGATCAAAGACCGAATAGACTCGTGTAACGTTAAAAAACAGACGGTAGACAATATAGTCAAGCTTTTGTGTAGGCAAGGGCTTTGGAGAGTAAAGATAGAAGCTGTTGTTGACGGAATACCTGTTCTCGATGAAGACCTCTACGAGATCCTTAAAGCGCTAAAGAGGTGGAAAACGTTGAGAGCAGCTTGCAAATACGTGAACAAGTCATACCCGACAATAAAGAGGAGGATAGTTGAAGTTGAAAAGGCTCTAGGAATCAACATCGTTAGATCAGTTAGAGGAGGGGCAAGTAGAGGATTTTCAGAACTAACAGTAGAAGGCGAACTCCTCCTAAAAGCATACGAGAAGCTAAAGCATATGATCGAAAGACAACTAGAACAATATGTGAAAGACATGTGTAGAGAACTAACTTCCACCTAGGATCAAGTTTCGCCAATATAGAACCTCGTTATTAACCAGTTTTAGCACGGAGCCTCTAAAAAGACATGTTAGTGTAACAATCCAATTTGGACAACTATAGACTAAAATGTTCAATATTGGCAGAGATAAATAGGGTGTAACATGTTGGCTAGTACCATGCAAATAATGGGAATGTTGAAGTGGGTTGGTTTGGCAGGTTACACCCTGGCATGTATACTTGGAGTTCTACTAGCTAGAAGCCCAAGACTATGGAACTATGTTGTCCACATAGTGACTGCCGTATCATCGGCACTAGTAGCTGTATCGGCGCTACACGACTTGGTGATAGGGTATAAGGAGACTATAGTGGTGCAAACTCCCTACCCACTCCTACCACCACTGTACATCGTCATAGACCCGCTTTCATCGTTCATGGCTTTGGTGGTATCGCTAGTAGCTTTCTACGCATCGATATTTGCGATAGGCTATGTCGACGAATACTATGAGCATCCTGGCAAGCTTGCTATTCTCGGCCTCTGCTTCCCATCATTTATCGCGTCAATGATTCTCGTTGCTTTTGCAGGCGATGTCATATCCTTCATAGTCCTATGGGAGGTTATGACTGTTACATCGTTCCTCCTAGTGCTGCTGGAGTCTGAACGGCTAGAAGTTAGACAGGCTGGCGTAGTATACATGGTGTTTGCAACTTTCAGCGCTGTTTGTCTACTAGCAGCTTTTGCGCTAGGCTATGTGTTTACAGGAGAATATGTTTTCGCCGCCTGGAAGAATGCTAGGTTGACACCACTCCAAGCATCTCTGATATTCGTGTTAGCTTTGCTAGGCTTCTCCGCAAAAGCAGGGGTAGTACCATTCCACACTTGGCTGCCTCGTGCACACCCTGCAGCACCAAGCCATGTTTCAGCGCTGCTAAGCGGTGTCATGGTAAAGCTTGCAATGTACGGTATTGTGAGAGTAGCCCTCGACATACTAGCTCCATGGGCTTCGCCAAGCTGGGGCACTGTAGTTCTGCTGTTAGGCGCTTTATCAACCTTCTACGGTGTTGCACTAGCCATAATACAGCATGACATTAAGAGGTTGTTAGCATACCACACAATCGAGAACATAGGCATAATACTGCTTGGTATAGGCTTGGCAATAAGCGCCTATGCTACTGGAAACTATGCGTTGGCCATCCTCGGCATTATAGCAGGCTTGTTCCACCTGATAAACCACGCACTCTTCAAATCCCTGTTATTCCTCTGTAGTGGTGCTCTCCTACACCAAGTACACACTCGAAATATTGACGAGATGGGTGGGCTCTACAAGAAGTTGAAGGCTACAGCTTTTGCATTCCTCATAGCATCGCTAGGTATAACGGCTATACCCCTCTTCAACGGATTTGCAAGCGAGTGGTGTGCATACAACTCTCTAATGCTTGGAATGAGCAGCATACCAGACCTGCTCACACGCTTCGCCTCACTACTATCGATACTCTCGCTCTCAGCTGCAGGTGTACTTGCAGTATACTGTTTCACTAAAGTGTTTGGAGTAGTGTTCCTAGGTGCACCGAGATCTGAAGAGGCTAGACATGCTGAAGAAGAGCCATTGTCTATGAAGGTGAGCTATATCCTACCAGCAGCACTCATAGTCTTGCTAGGCATTGTGCCAGGCGTAATGGTCAACCTCCTATCAAATGTTGGAGCTAGCCTCGTAGGCAAACCTCTAGTGTCTGTGGAGACGCCTGCACTAGGTCTTCTAGTCAACCTGTGGGAGACTCCTTCAGCATACATACCCCTTGCAATAGCAGCTTCAATAGCCATAGTAGCGATCATCACTTGGGCATACACTCTATCGAAGACCAGGTACACAGCTGTAACAGAGCCTTTTGTCAGTGGTG
>DQUB01000007.1 GCA_015662475.1 Pyrodictium sp. | reverse complement strand
TAAGGTAGCCAAATGCCAACCCCCTTTACAGGATAACGGCCATAGTCGTAGAATTCACCAACTTCTAAGACCCAGTCAAACCAGCGAGCAAACTCTTTAGACCATCTATCGCGTTTAATTGACTGCAAGATCTTTACTCCCCAAAACACCCAGCAGAAAATCTTCCGAAAAATGTAGGCGTAAAAAACACCATAAGTTTTGTTTTTGGAAAACGGTTAGAGTACCATTGCGATGAGGATGGCCACTAGTAAGCCATAGATAGCAATACCTTCTCCTAGTACTACGAAGACTAGCAGACGACCAAACATTTCCGGTTTTTCGGCTGTTGCACTCGCAGCAGCTGCACCTGCTACAGCTACAGCATAGCCTGCACCTATACCGGCTAACCCTATGGCAAGTGCTGCGCCAATGGCTTTGCCTAGCACAGCATATGCTTCACCAGCTTCTTCTGCTGATGCTATGGCAGTCGAAGTCGTTAACATCACTAGTGGTAACATTAGGATGAGCATCTTTAGAAGCTTTCTAGCTCTTTGCATGGCTTCTCAACCATGACCTGTCTGGTACAATGTTTGAGACTAAAAATCTATCTATTGTGGGTTTCGGCCACACTAGGGTTCATCATGTTCTAGATCAGCGATGCTACCCATCCTCACAGAGTTGGCAAAGAGCTAATAGGCCCCACACATTATGGGATGCGCGGAACCCTGTAATGGCGGGGCAAACTTTCTCCGAAAAACTACTTAGCATCAAGTCTGGTAAGAAGGTTTATGCTGGCGATATTGTTGTAGCGAAAGTAGATCTAGTATACATGCATGATGGAACCGCTCCTCTTGCCATCAAGGTTCTTAGAGAAGAGTTTGGAGAGGATAGAATTTGGAATCCAAATCGCATCCTCTTCTTCATAGACCATGTTGCACCTAGCAGCAATATCGATACAAGCAAACTGCACAAGTATATGAGGGAGTTTGCGAAAAAGCATGGTATAAGAGTGTTTGAGGCTGGTTATGGTATAAACCATCAAGTTGTCTTTGAGGAAGGCTATGCTGTACCAGGTGCACTAATTGTTGGTGCTGATAGCCACACAGTCACACATGGTGCTGTAGGTGCTTTTGCTACAGGTGTAGGAAGTACGGATGCCGCGATAGCGATGATGACAGGTTCTCTCTGGTTCAAGGTGCCAGACTCGCTGAAGATAGTGCTGGAGGGACGTCTAGGCGAAGCAGTACTTGGCAAGGATGTTGCACTATACCTGCTCGGCGAACTAGGTACAAGCGGTGCTAACTACATGACGTTGGAGTTTCATGGATCTGGAGTCAAAAACCTTAGCCTAGATTCAAGACTAACTATAGCCAATATGAGTGTTGAAATGGGTGCAAAGAATGCATACTTTCCCCCTGACGAAATCGTAATGCAACATCTTGAAAGAGTTGGTGCAAAGCTGCCGGTAAAGCCTGTGTACCCTGACCCCAACGCAGAATATGTTGATACAATAACTGTTGAGCTTGATAAAATAGAACCACTTGTAGCAGCTCCACCTCTACCCTCAAATGTCAAGCATGTCAGGGAAGTAGAGGGTGTTGAGGTAGACCAAGTATTCATTGGAAGCTGTACCAATGGTAGAGTAGAAGACTTCCATGCAGCTGCACGCATACTTAAAGGTAGGCGGGTTAAAGATGGTGTAAGGTGTATCGCTATACCAGCTTCAAGAAGAGTGTTTTACGAGCTACTTCGTGATGGAACACTAGAGATTCTCGTAGAAGCAGGATGTACTGTAACACATGGCACTTGCGGTCCTTGCGTTGGGGCACATTTTGGCATACTAGGGCCAGACGAGGTTATGGTTGCAACATCTAATAGAAACTTCCCAGGTAGAGCTGGAGATCGTACAGCCAAGATATACTTGGCAAACCCCTACACTGCTGCTGCCGCCGCGGTAGAGGGCAAGATTGTTGACCCTCGACATCTACTTAGAAAGGCTTAAGGTGGTAGTCTATGGCGTCAAAAAGGTTTGAAGGTAGAGCTATAAGACTTGGAGACGACGTTAACACAGATAATATCATCAGCTATCGCTACAAGAGCAGGACAATAGACCCTAGAGAACTAGCTAAACACGTCTTTGAAGACATAGACCCAGAGCTTCCAAAGAAGATAAGACCTGGCGACATAATCGTTGCGGGGAAGAACTTCGGCTATGGTAGTAGTAGAGAACATGCACCACTGGCAATTAAGGGTGCAGGCATACGCGTAATACTAGCAGAAAGCTTTGCGAGAATATTTTACAGGAACGCAGTAAATCTAGGCTTACTACCATTCACAGTGCCACGCCATTTCGTAGAGAGAACTAGAATGTGGGACCACATAGTGGTAGACCTAGAAAAAGGTAGAGTCTACAATACTGATAGTGGTGTTGAAGCAGCTATAAAACAACCACCAAACTTCATGTGGCGTATAGTTGAGGCTGGAGGCATAGTTGAATACTATAGAAGACATGGTAGATTGCCATGGGAAGAGAGCCAATAGGCATAGCTTTTAGCAAAATAGATAGAGTAGGAGTTGAAGTTG
>DQUB01000117.1 GCA_015662475.1 Pyrodictium sp. | reverse complement strand
GTCTACTCTGCCTCCAAACACTTGTTCTGCAGGTGTGTGTTTGAGGACATGTAGAGCTGTTTTAGCTCGGTGAAGCATGTCTACATCTATAGCAACTTCTATGGCTCTTTTATCTGTAGCATCTAATCTACTCAATATTTTTGCGGCTAGTGTAAATCCTATCCTCTGTAGTCCTTCGATAAAGCCTATATGGCTCTTCTCTGTAGCAGCTGTGTAGACTGCCAAAACATCTTTTTCGTCTGGAAAGAGTAGGTCTCCGAGTCTTGGTATGAGATTTTCTGCTACAATTTTCCCTATCTTTGCGATATCGTTGGCCAATACATAGTATTTGTAGAATTGTACGATAGGTTTAGCTTCGCTTGGAAGAAAAGGTTCTATCTCCAAAATACTCTCTAGATAGAAGCGCCATGCGGCTTTCTCGATATCGCTTAGCGATGGTGATTCTGGAAGGTAGGGTGCTAGCGAAGTTGATTTGATTGCCTGGATGAATGTTTGTAGGTTTGTTGCATACTGAGCTAGTGTTTGTAAATCACGCTCTAGACTGGCGAACCTCAATAGTCTTAGCTTTGGCGCTATATATGCATATCCACCGGTTCTTGGCATGCGGTAGATTCTAGGCAACTATCGCACCAAGTAGTTCTTCTAGAGCAGCCTTTACAGCCTTTTCCATGTTGGCTTCAGCTGTACGCTTGATTTTCTCTTCTTCCCTCTTCTTGATCTCCTCATACTTCTTTGTAATCATTTTGATCTCGCGATCTAGTATGTTGTTTACCTTCGACCTTATATCGTCTACAACCTCTTCGGCAATTTTCTGGAATTTGCTAGCATATTCTTCTGCTAATGCAACAAGTTTTGAAGCTTCAGCTTCAACATCTTCTTCAACTTTTCTTAGTGCTTGCTCAGCAGCATGCACAGCATCTAATATTTTGTTGACTACCTCTAACACCGACATGTTAATTCCCAAAGTGGGCTGCAACAGTGTCTCTATATAAGGTTTGTTATATTGAATTTCATGGTCTACGACTGCTGAAACAAATGTCGGGGGTTGAACTATTGTTTCTGCCTAGCTATACACCTTGCGTGCTGCAAGTAAATAGCCTGTGTGAGCTATCATGGTTGTTTTTGGTCTTAGAGCGTCTGGTCGCGGTTGATATTCTCGAGACAAGACTTCAACAACAGTAATGTCTTCAAATCCGTGATGCTCGTGTAGTGCTAATAGAAGTCTCTGAACCTGGTTAATACTTGGCATGAAAGCTACAAATGATCCGGAAGGACGTAGAGCTTCATATGCAGCATCTAGGATGTTCCATGGGTCTGGTATATCAGCTATAACTGCGTCAACGTTTTTCTCGTCGAACCCCATTCTAGCATCTCTAAGTTTCAACTCTACTCTATCAAGCAAGCCTATGCGTTCTAGATTGCGTTTTGCAACTTCTAACATGTCTGTACGAATTTCGTAAGCGTATACCTTGCCTGTATCACCAACAAACCATGCTAGCATAGCTGTTGTAAAACCGCTGCCAACACCAACCTCTATAACACGACTTCCAGGCCCTATACCGGACAAGAACAATATCATGCCATGGTCTTTAGGGTATATAACCTGGCTTTTTCTCTCGAAATAGCGCTCCATAAGGTCTCTCAATGTGGGCTTTAACACGTAAGCCTCTACTCCAGTATTCAGCTTAACTTTCGACCCGTAAGGTAGACCTATTATGCTATCATGGTAAAGAACACCTTTATCACTTCCTTGACGCCCCCCTCGTCTAACTTTGAATACAAAGCGTCTACGCTCATCAATGTATAGTAGTACTAGGCAATCTTCACAGATAACATCTCTACAACATTCGCTCATACCTTCTTCTCCCCACATGACATTTCAAACTATAGCTTATGAAGCTCCTTGTTTGCCCTTTTCTAACGCTTCACATATTTTTGTGAATCGATGTCGAGAATGTGGGTGGTTTTTATGACTGCTTCTTCTCCATGTGGAAGACATGTTCTTCTGAGGGGAAAAGTCCTTTCCGGACTTCCTCCGCATAGCTTCTAACAGCTTCTAGTATCAATTTGGCAACGTTCGCATATCTTTTAGCGAATGGTGGTGGTGTTTCCGATAAGCCTATCACGTCGTGAAGTACTAGTACTTGTCCATCACAATATCTGCCTGAGCCTATGCATATAGTTGGTATGTTTAACCGTCTTGTTATCTCGGCAGCCACTTCTTCAGCTGTAAACTCTATGACGATAGCGAATGCACCTGCTTCTTCAAGCGCTTTTGCATCCTCAATTATACGTTTGGCATCCTCCACTGTTTTACCCCTCTTGCGGTAGCCGCCTAGGACGAGATATCGTTGTGGTGTTAGACCTATATGTCCGACAACAGGTATGCCAGCTTTAACTATGGCTTCAACTTTGTCGGCAATCTCTACACCTCCTTCAAGTTTAACAGCATCAGCGCCAGCTCTAACAAGCTTGCCTGCATTTAGTACAGCTTCTCTCCTGCTATGCTCGTAGGAGAGAAATGGCATATCGGCTACAACCATTGCTCTTTTCACAGCTCTTGAAACAGCTGAGGTGTGTAGAACCATCATGTCCATTGTCACATAGTGTGTTGATGGGAACCCATAGACTACCATACCGAGAGAATCTCCTACCAATACCATGTCAACGCCAGCCTCATCAACAAGTTTTGCTGTTGGATAGTCGTAGGCGGTAATCATGACAATCTTCCTAGAACCTTTCATCTTGAGTATGTCTCGTACAGTCAACCGCCCCATGAGACAGCCCGCTAAAAAGTCTAGAAGTGAGAGTGGGAGGTAAAGTGTATTAGAGGCTATAGAACGTATGGTCAAATGCGACAAGAACGTGTCGGGGAAGAGTACGCCAAGCTCTAAGCTCTCTTTCTGACTCGACGGTCAAATGTGTAAGAGCGAGAATAGCATCTTCCCTCATAAACTTCCTACAAGAAACTGCCTCTGTAACTGTACTATGTCCTGTCTCGATGGCTGCTCGTGAGAGGTTAGAGGGGAGTGTAGCCTCGTGTACCACTAGGTCGGCTTTAGCTAGATAGTGTTGAAGTTGTGTAGGGCAAGGTCTTGTGTCTGAAGTATAGATCATGGAGCTCTTATTGCTTTCTAGTATGACACCCCAGCAAGATATGCTATGTTCTACCGGTACAAACCTTATCATAACATCTCCTACTACATACACTTCATCGTCTCCAATACCTGCCACTTTAACCCTATCACGCCATGAACGTGGTAAAAGCCTTTGAAACTCCGATTTTGCCTCCTCTAGAATGGAGTGGTGTACGATAAGAAGTGGGAAACGAGAACATGCATGAGCAGAAGCTCTAACAGCTAGTCCGAAAATGCCGGCATAGTGGTCAGCATGCAAATGTGTAACAACTATTGCATCGATGTCGCAGGGTGTGATTGAAAGAGCTTCAAGTCTAGCAGAACAGCCTGAACCACAATCCAAAAGTACTCTTGCACGTGCAGTCTCAACGAGTAGACAGGATTCAGCTCTACCTGGAGGTGCTCCTGCTGCACCGGTTCCGAGAAAAACAATTCTCAACTACGACACCTTCATGCACAAATTAACCTGCTACAGGAGCTGAGTAGCTCTCATGGCAGCTTTCAAGCACACGTACTACCACTGCAACAGGTACGCCATTCTTACTAGTACTACATCTAACCTCTACAACAGCTTTACCTTTACCCGGTACCGTTACATGGTACATGGTATCGCCAACTTTCAAGGTTAGAGGGATCGAGCCTATGATCTGCCTAGCCTGTTCTCCTCGTGCTACTAGGTAAAGTTTTTCACCTGTTTCGAGAGAAACCAACAGCATTTCATATACGTCGTTATCGATTCTCGTTACAGATTCAACTTCTCCATTTTTGACCTCTAAAACGAGTGAAGCTCCCAGCCTAGTGCTACACACCTTGGCAGCTTTAGCAACACTAGCATAGCTAGTAGAGGTTACAGCCATGTAGCCTACAACACCTATAACAACTGCTAAGCCTAAAACGAGTAGGAGGGTAGCCTTCCTAGAGGCCATAGCATAGTGCCCAATCAAAAGCTGTTTGGAAAATGTTTCTAAAAAATGTTGCTGGTAATAACACAACAATTATCTATATTGTGATATGTATAAGAGTATTGCTATGAGTGCAATTGCGTTGAACACTACTGTTACAATGTTGCAGAAAGGCTCCAATACTCTAAAGGAGGGCTCTATGCAGACTAGATGGCCGATAACCGTTGGCCAAGTGGAACGTGGAGTAGACTTACAAATTTCTGCACACTGCATAGCGTCTTTTCCGTGGAGAATCTCCGGCTCTATAGGTATTTGGCTAAGGTCTATAGCAACTCTCTTTCTCGCACTTCCAGTGTCGACCAATAATATTGTTTTGCCCCCCTCTACATTGGCGTCAACAACATAGCCTTTAACATTACACGTTAAATGCGGTGTAGCTAGTGCAATGGTAGTTGCGCCCACCGCTATAGCTATAGTTGTGATTGTGGCTAGGGCTAAACGTTTTCCAAGTCTAGCTTTTGGTGCAGCAACAACAACAACTAGCAAGCTTAAGAGTATTGCTGGAAATAGCGCTCTAGCAGCTTTTGCACGTGCAAAGAAAGCTGCTGTATTTGTTATTTGTGGGTGGAGTGAAGGTGCAATGTAGGGTGCTAGAAAGCTTAGAGGTAGAGCGACATAGGCAGCTACAATGTATACCATGGACACTCTAAGTCTTTGATCGGGATCAGATATGCTGGCTCGAACAGCATAGTATGCTGCGTAGGCTAGTGTGAGTAGAAGAACAGCAGTTTCTCTTGGATCCCAATTCCAGGGTGTACCCCAGGATTCAGCAGCCCACGAACTTCCAGTGACAAGTGTTGCTATTGATAGTATTAAGCCTACACCAACACTTCTATGTGCGTATTCAGCATATTTTGG
>DQUB01000057.1 GCA_015662475.1 Pyrodictium sp. | reverse complement strand
CTGCATTTATCATCGCAAGGCTAAGATTTACTACAAACCCCCAGAAGACAAGATGATATATTATCTGCGCTGTTTCAGAGCCAAGTCCTACTAAGCTGGCAGGCACTTCTGTCACGTAAACTCCAATATATTTTTCATCGGCCTTTCTACACACAGTTAAAAGTTCTGTTTGTCCGTTGATGTGGCGTACAAGTATGCTATTGCAGAGTTTTTCTTGAAGAACTTGTCTAAGGTCTTGAATACTATGTATTTCTCGTCCATCTACCTCTATTATGACATCTCCTGGCTTTATACCTGCACTATATGCTGGAGAATCTACTTGAACACTTGTCACAAGCACAACATATTGTGAGCTGAAGGTTGAAAGTATAGCGAAGAACAATAGTGCTAGAAGCATATTTGCTGTTATACCTGCTGTGTACAAACGTGCTCTACTCACTAAACTAGAACTCTTGATCTTCTCTTCATCTGGCTCTACAAAAGCTCCAAAAAAGATGCCTAATGCGAATAGTATTCCAGCAGATTTTATCGGTATCCTATCTGCTCTTGCAGCTATAGCGTGGAAAAGTTCATGAGCTACAACTGCAATTGATATTGAAGGTAGCATGTAGAGAAACATTTCGATGTCGATGGTGATTCCAGGTAGTATGGGTTGAAATAGTGGGAGCATAACTACTTGCTCAGCGTGCTCCAATAGACTTTTCAAAAGCTGTAAAACATGCGAGATAGCCATAGAGTAGAATACTGCAAGAGAGGCTATGAATGAAACGATGCCAGCTACACTGAAAAATATGCGAACCGCCCTACTACCTTCGAAGCGATCCGCAATAGGTACACGCTTAATCAATCTTACCAGTAGCGTTAGAGGTACAATTTCGATTTTACCATGGTACAATCTACACAGGTTTTTTCTACGTCTACACATTATGTAGGCTAGAGTTGTCGTAGTACACCATCCAACCACCCAGAGAAGAATTCCAAGGACTAGTGGGCTTGTCACAGTCAACACCTGGGGGCTCGGAGCGACCGAAAGTTCCTCAGCGGTTAATATGTTGATTCCTCGGTCAGGGATCCCCTCCGCATAGCCCGGTTAAAATATTTAGGTGCTAGACACTGGTTTTTCAGTCTCATCACCACCATGATATGTGGGGTAGGGTAGAGAGTGGTTCGCGAAAAAGTTGAGCGTGTTGGCGAGTATCGAGTCGTAGTCTATGATGATGCTAGATGGCAATTGCTGGCTAATTTGAGGAGAGAGGCAATGAAGATTATGGAGGCACTTGTACGTGCTGGTCTACCATGCATTGTACATGGCAGTATCGCTAGAGGAGATGTTAAACCTTCTAGCGACATAGACGTGTTTGTACCAATTCCAGTACCGTCATACCGTATAGAGCTTGCATTAGAGGCTGCTGGATACAATATACGGCAAAAGCTTATCGTACAGGCTACCCCTTCCAGTACTCCTAAAGCATACCTAGTACTCGATGTTGAGGAAAAGCGTGTTGTATCGTTCCCTCTAGCTAAACTTGCTAAACGCGAGTACGAGTTCTACTATTTTGGCGGAGCACTAGATTTGAAAGGCTTGGTTGAGGGTAAGAGAGTGCCAGGAGTCGACAAGAGACTTGTACTGATAGAGCCTATCAAAGAAGGACATCGAGAGTCACCTGTCATTGGACGTGAGGCTGAGGTTGCTAGAATAGTCGGTGTTAGCATCGATACTGTATTGGAGAGAGTCCGCGTGCTCACTAGAAGAGATGAGATTGGGAGAACTGGTGTATTTGTTAAAGTTGTATTGGATCCTGAGGAAAACGTTGAAGATGCTGTGAGAAGGATCTCGAGAGAAAATCCACATTTTAGACGTATTTTGGTTGAAAGAGGTTCACCGATACTATGAGAGAAGTCAAACTTGTTGATGGTCTCTATGCCTACACGGGCAAGCTTCCTCGTGGATGCGAGCTTTGTTTTCAAGGCAAAAAGCTGGTCATATTTGTAACTGGTAGATGTAGTGAAACCTGCTTCTATTGTCCAATAGCGCCAGAAAGGTTTGGTCGTGATATCATCTTTGCAGATGAGGAGAGAGCATATAAGCTCGACGACATAGTGTTGGAGGCAGAATCTATGGGTGCTGAAGGTGCAAGTTTTACTGGAGGTGAACCTCTACTCGTACTACATCGTATAGCAGAGATAACTAGTGTGCTAAAAGATGTTTTTGGAGACGATTTCCACATACATCTTTACACTAGCTGTCGACAAGTCACAAGGCATACACTACGCATTCTAGAAGCTATTGGGATTGACGAGGTGAGATTCCATCCTACAAACGAGAAACTGCTCATGCACGCGCTAAAGCTTGCTGAGTATTGGTCGAGAGAAAAGCTCGAATTTTCACTAGGTTTTGAGCTTCCCATACTACCTGACCGCATAGACCATCTCAAACGTCTTCTAATTACCCTCGACAGAATAGGTGTTGACTTTGTAAACTTAAACGAGCTGGAATGGGCATCCCACAATCTACAACAGTATATTGAGCGAGGCTACACTATAGATGAGGCTAAGCCTGTTGTACTTGGCTCTTTTGAGGCAGGTGTAGAGATTGTGAGATGGGCTGCCGAAAACACTAGTCGTCTGAACGTACACCTATGCGGTGCTAAATTTAAAGATGCTGTGCAAATGAGGAATAGGATATATAGAAAGGCTTTGAAAACAAGGTACGGGTTCGAGCTAGTTGTTCGAGAAGGCTTAGTAGAATTTATCGAAACATCCATAGACGAT
>DQUB01000211.1 GCA_015662475.1 Pyrodictium sp. | reverse complement strand
CAACCGTAACATACGCAAAGGGGTATGTTGCAGTTGGAACAAAACGGTACAAGTGTTTCGGAGGCTGTAAGACGAGTTATAGAAGCTAATCCATCGCTTCAAGAATGCTTAACTAGCGGTATAGTGAACTACTCTGAACTTGCAAGAAAACTTCAGCCAATACTTACGAGCATTCTTGGACGAGCTGTAAGTATTGACGCTATTAAAATGGCTCTAATTAGATATGCTGATAAGATGGGTAGGAATAAACTTGCGGAATTTGGTACGCGTGTTCTTGAAGTGTTAGCACGATCTGAGCTTGAGATTAGAACTGGAATTACTGTAGCTACTTTCTCAATATCGGTGTTGCCTCAAATTATTGAGGTGGCTAGACAGCTAGTTGGAAAAGCCAGATTTTTTGCTATCATGCAAGCTCTTACAACAATAACAATAATAATGGACAATGAAAGTTTTGAATATATCAAAAAGCTTGTTGATGAACGACATATAGTGCATGTTATGCGTGACCAAGTTGCAGTTATTATAGTCAGCCCAATAGAGATAATTGAGACGCCAGGAGTTCTAGCTTATATAACCAGTATTCTTGCAAGAAATAATGTCAACATAGTTCAAGTGGCATCCTGTCATACAGATACCGTGCTAATTATATCGAAGAATGACCTTGTGCGCACATTTCAGCTTTTAAATGAGGTTATCGAATTAGCAAGGCAGTATTTAAGGGCGCTACAACTCTCTGTACAGCGCAAACAGTAAGACTTTTAAGGAATGCACATGGGTGTCGCGTTTGTAACGGGTGGTTGTATGGTTAGAACTGTAGTATGTCCAGTGTGTGGTGGTGAAGTAGAATTAATGGATGATGTGATGGATGGTGAGATAATAGAGCATGATTGTGGTGCTACATTAGTAGTACGAATTGAAGGTGACAATATCAAGCTCGAGGAGTTCCAAGGTGTAGAAGAAGACTGGGGCGAGTAACTAGGTAGAATGCAATCCAGACCGAGGTGTTGTTTTTGGTTGTAATAGGCCTTCTTTACGATCATCCACGTTGGGAGGAAAAGGAGATATGTCGTGTAGCCGAGGTTCTAGGTTATAAAGTTCTACCTTTAAACGTGGAGAGAATAGTACTTGATTTAAATAAGCGTGCTGAATGGATTAATGCTGCTGACATATTTTTGCAGAGAAGTGTTAGTTTTTATAAAGCTTATGCATATAGCTACTATGTGGAAGCGTTTGGGGGTATTGTAGTAAATTCTTCATCGACTATATGGAATTGTGGAAACAAGTTCATAACCACCCTTCTGCTTTCTAAGGCGGGTATTCCGACACCCAAAGCGTATCTGGTAAGTTCGCGCACGGCTGCGCTTGAAGTTGCAGAGGTGATAGGATACCCTGTTGTTGTGAAACCTGTCATAGGTGGTTGGGGAAGGTATGTTGTAAAGGCTGATACCAGAGACTCTCTAGATGGCGTTTTAGAGCTTAAAGAATCTCTGGGTGCAATCTACAATTTACACTATGTGCAAGAGTTTGTTAATAAGCCTGGTCGCGATATACGCGTATTTGTTGTTGGTGATAATGTGCCAGTAGCAATTTACAGAGTAAACAAGTCTTACTGGAAGACAAACACAGCTTTAGGTGCTAAAGCTGAACCTTTAAAGGTTGATGAGGAACTTGAAAAGCTTGCCTTGAAGGTTGCAAATGTTGTTGGGGGTGGCATTCTAGGTATCGACATTTTTGAGGACCCAGAACGGGGATATTTAGTCAATGAGGTAAATGCAAATGTAGATTTTAGGAATACAGTTCGTGTGACTGGTTATAATCTTGCAAGAGACATTGTCGAATATATTGTAAGTCTTGTTAAGCGTTAAGAGGGTCTATTATATGGTGATACGCCTACTACAACTCTATAGTGATAGGGGTTTAACAATAGTGAAAGGAGAAGGGCAATACGTATGGGATGACAAGGGCAATAGATATCTTGATGTGCATACAGGACATGGTGTTGCTTTTCTAGGGCATAGAAATCCTTTCGTTGTAGAGTATTTGAAGCGACAAATAGACAATATTATGGTTTTATCTCCAACATTTAACACCCCAATCCGAGAAGAAGCTCTAAGAAAATTAGCATACATACTCCCTCCACAACTTTCACACGTATATTTGCTGAATAGTGGTACTGAAGCTGTAGAACTTTCACTAAAAATAGTGTTTAAGAGTACTCGAAGAAGAAAAATAGTTGCATTAAAAGGGTGTTTTCATGGCAGAACTTTTGGATCTTTAATGCTTACATGGAATCCTAGATACAAGAGACAGTTTGAACCCCTTGGTAGACTTTTTGAAGTTGTGTACTTGAAACCTAATGCTGTAGAAGACATTGACAAGGTTTTGGATGACGATGTTGCAGCAGTCTATTTCGAGCCAATACTTGGTGAAGGTGGTGTTATACCTTTAGATAGGGAATTTGTTAGGGCACTATACTCTCGTGCGCGTGAAGTTGGTGCATATGTTGTCGTAGATGAAATACAAACTGGATTTGGACGAACAGGAAAATTGTGGGCAATCGAAAGATTTGGCATTGACCCCGATATACTCTTGGCAGGGAAGGCTATAGGGGGAGGTTATCCGGTAAGTCTTGTTGCTGTACGTGGCAAGCTTGCAAATAACATTGGACCTGGAGATCATGGCTCAACGTATGGCTCTAACCCGTTAGCCTTTGCCGCTGTTGCTGGAGCAATACAAGCTTTATTGGAAGATAAAGTTGTAGAAAAAGCAGCTAGAATTGGCAAAATTCTTATCAATAGTCTGGCTGAGGAGTTGGGTAATGTAAGGTTTGTACGTGAGGTGCGTGGTGTAGGGCTGATGGTGGGTATTGAGTTGAGGAAAGAGCCAACTCCAACGCTTCAGTGTTTGCAGGAAAAGCAATATATTTTAGCGTTGAAGGCAGGTTCGACTGTGCTTAGACTGCTACCTCCTTACATGATAAGCTTCGATGATGTGGAAAGAATTGTGGAGGGTATAAAGAAGTGTTTGAGTCTAAGCTCGTAAAATATCTTGTTGAGTTGGTGAGTGTGTATAGTCCAAGTGGAAGAGAGGCTGAGGTTGCGAAAGTTGTTCGCGATATTGCAAGCGAACTTGGACTATCCTCTTGGATAGATGGCATTGGCAATGTGTGGGTTTCACCTGGAAAAATTGATTGTCGTAATGCTGATGTAATGGTAGTAGGTCACATAGATACCGTGCCAGGCTACATAAGCGTTAAAGTTGAAGGCGATATTGTGTGGGGTCGCGGTACTGTTGACGCTAAAGGACCCCTACTAGCCTATCTATATGCGATTAGCAGGCTTGAAATCGATGACTACAAAATTTGCCTAGGAGGTTTAGTTGGAGAAGAAGCTGACAGTCCTGGTGCAAACCATATCTTAAAAGAAGGTTTCAAATCTAAACATCTTTTTATAGCTGAACCCTCTGGATGTAATAACATTGTCATAGGATATCGAGGCTCATTACCAGTTCAAGTAGTCTGTAGGACGGTGGGAGGTCATGCAGCAAGCCCTGATCCTAGTAGATCGGCCTATGAACGTTTCCACGAAGCTTGGTCAATGTTAAGGAGCAAGTATGGCAAAGTACAATCTAATGTTCCATCTATAAGTGTAACTAAAATAGTTGCTGGTGAACATGGGAATATGTTGCCAACGTATTTAGAAGCTAGACTCGATATTAGACTTTGGCATGATAGCGAACGAGAGAAGGTTTTGAATGAGCTAAAACACGTGTTTGGAGGTCAAGGCTGTACAGTTCGTGTACTAAACTACATTAGGCCTGTAAGGGTTAAACCTCAACAACCAACACCGCGTTCTCTAATCCGCAGTATGCTAAAACAAGGCATAAGACCTAAAATTGTAGTGAAACTTGGAACTAGTGATATGAATTTGCTAGTGCCAACCGTATCTCAAGATGCGGCTGCATATGGTCCAGGAGATCCCAAGCTTGCTCATAGTCTTGAAGAACGAATATCTGTAAAAGATATCGTGCGTGCTGCTAATATAATAGCAAATGCTATATTGCAGCTTAGACAATGGGATTTAAGTAGTAGGCAAAGCTAGAGCTGGAATACCGAGCTTACGACGTACATACTCGGCAAAATAGGATGCAGCATTACCACCTCTAAACCTATCAACAATCAATAGCTTAGGATGTGCTTCTTTAACATATTCGACAAGCTGTCTGAAATCAGCATGATCGCTAAAACTGACAATCCAGGTATTTCTATCAACTTTTCTGAAGGGCTCTTTAAACTCCCAACCAGTTAACAGTATTCGAGTACAATTGTGGCACTTTACTCGTGTAGACCTGGATGTGTGTTCGAAGAACACATACCAGTTATCCTTCATAACCTCATTTGCTTCCCGCGTATTCTCAAGTAGCACAGGGTCTAAGTTATACCCATAGCCTATTAGCACGCGTGCCATATCGTAGACTCGCTTAGGTGCTATGAAGGGGACATCTAAGCCTCTTTCCCGCAACAGTATCATTACCTCTTGAAGTTTTCCATGGTAACCAAATATGTGTACTGGTCCACGTACTAAACCGTCGATAACTATATCTACAAGTAGTTCTTCGATCTCTTCTTGCCACGGCCGGTTCCACTCCTCATAACCATATGTAGCGTCTATGACAAGCACATCAAGGTCTCTCATTATGTATGTTCCTGGTAGCTTAAAGTCACTTGTATATCCAACACAATATTCGTCTGCTTCAACTTCAACTTGAACAGAGCCTGGAATATGATTTGCTTTATGGAAAACAAGCATTTCATTTCCAATCTTTATTTTTGAGCCTACTTCAAGTCTCAACTCTTTGGAAGGTGGTATGCGGTATCCCATAGCTTTGAGAAGATCGTGTGTTAGAGGAGTTGCTAGAATGAAGGCTGAGTAACGTATACTGTTTTCAAGCCCAATTATATGGTCAGCGTGTATATGTGTAACAACTCTTACAAGCCTTTGTGCAGGGCCGTCAATGGCGAAGTTTTCGCCTAATAAAATGGCTCCTTTATCACTTATGTTTGCAAGTCTCAATAGCTTTTTTAGCTGTTCTAGCATTACCTCTCATACCACCTCTATAAATGCTATCAGTGATACTAGAAATGCTTCACCCTATGAGCTAGGTAATACTTAGACAATTGTGAGAATGTGAAGTCTATATTGTTCTCCTACACACTGTTGTAGTTGGATATACCGTGAGTTCCCTACGGCGCTATTGAGAGTAATCTTTAACAGCTAGCCTCATTTACGGATGTCATCTGGTGAAGAGAAGCATGTTACTACCTCCTCTAACCCTAGAAGCAAGAGTACCAAGACGATTCAAGGAGTTGGCGGCTGCGGCACAAGGTAAGCTTGGCGGGATTGTAGGCTTAATAGAGTTTTACAAGGATGTTATTGTAGGTGCAGCGGAACCAGGGAAGGAGCCAAAAAGACTCAGTGAAATTGTTGGCGGTGTTGTACGTGTGGAAATGCTGGGAGAAAAGTATGTTGCGCTAAAGAACTTTGGTATGAGTGACCTCCTCTACTATCTAAGAATGTTACAATCATTTGGTGTTGTAAGAATAATATCTTACACAGAAACGCCAAGAAGACTTAACGACATAGCTATAGTTAGAACAATCCTAAGTGACACGATATATAAGGCGGCTAAAAGCCCTGAAGCAACAGTCATGTTCAGCTTCTATATGGGTGTAGTATTTGACACTCCTGCTAGACATGCGCTATTTATAGGTAGCGAGTCAGAAAGCATAATAGACATTGCACTTGATGATAGATTTCGTAAAGCCTCTGCATACGACTTAATATTGAGTGGCCAAGCACTAATGAGAGCAGCTGCAGAAGGTATTGTGGCTGGTGGTAAAGGTAGACCATGGTATGAGCCATTTAGTGATTTAAGTGGTATAGTTGCATTTTTAGGAGCGTTGCAAGTAGCGAAGATTCGTCCAACGCCAGAGAAAATACTAGGTATAAGGGCATTGAGCAAGATAAAGAGACAAGTGTTGAAGTTGGTTGACCCATATGGCGATTACATGCTGCCTAGAGGTACACTAGTACTAGAAATAGACCGTCTAGTGAATGAGCGTGAAGAGGATCCACTCACGGGCACTTCATACGAGAAGTTAGGTGTTGGTATGGCAAAGGATGTATCGTGGTTCAAAGGCAAAATACCAAGTAGAGCATACTTGGTGCTGGAATCAGTAGTAAAAGCTGTAAAAGAGAACAGAGATGACATACGCAAAGAATTAGACAACCTATTCAATTTGACCTTTGGCGTAACTAAACCACCCGTTGAAGAAAAAGCTTAATCTTTTATTTTCCAAGTCTACTTCCCCTGGTTCCACTTTTCCTCCAGAATCATTTTTAAGCAAAGATCAATTGAGAAACATCTTCTAGTTTTATTTGGTTAGACTAAGATTACAAATTGAAATCTAGTTCATGGACCATTTGGTAATCTCACTTTTGTACAATATGTTGGTAATGACTATATTAGCGAGTGGTGCACGCCGCCCGACGGAGCCCCCGTTCATCCACCCCGGTGACGCCGGGTAGTCGCGGAGGCGGGCCGCCCGCCAATACTATAACCTGTACATGTACCCCTATTTGGGTTGTTTACTACGTAATTTTTGTACCTTCTCCATGAATATTTTAACTCTATTTGGATCTACTTGTGCGGTTGTAACTCCTCCTTTTTTGAAATATGTTCCTACAATAAAGCCGTCTGCAACATTCCAGTACACATCTATGTTTTCAACAGTTATTCCACTTCCAACCAAGAGTGGTAGTTTGCCTATAGCACGTTTTACTGTTGCAACTTCGCCTGGTGCCGGAGGACTTCCTGTACGACTTCCTGTGACAATGAGAGCATCAGGGTTTCCTCTCTCAACGCACTCTATAGCGGTATATGCTATATCGGATGTTGTTAGTGGTAAACTATGTTTTACGTCGATGTCTGCTAGTACAAGAATGCGTCTAGTAAGCCTAGATCTTAACAGTTCTATTTCTCTCATTACAGGTTCAAGTATGCCTTCTGGAGCAAGCCTAGTTTCACAATACGAGTTGACCCGGATAAAGGTTGCACCAGTTACATAAGCTATTGCAAGAGCTTCAGGTCCAGAGTTCCTCAGTAAGTTGACCCCAACAGGTATCTCGACTTCTTCAACAATACTTTTGACTATGACCGACATTGCGGCAATTGTGAGAGGATCTTTAACCCTAACAGAATAGGGTTTATCACCATAATTTTCAACTATTATTGCGTCTACCCCACCTCTTTCAAGTTTTTTAGCATCATCTAGAGCACGTCTAACTATTTTTTCAAAATTTCCACGGTAATGCGGGCTTCCTGGGAGTGGCGGTAAGTGAACAACTCCTATTATAGGTTTAAGGTCGAAGTTTATCAGAGCCATCCTCTCTCCTCATTAAGTCGGGTCTCGGCCTCTTTCATCATCATAAACATTATCTTTATTAGTCTTTTATTAGCCTTCAATACACGTACATAATCGGATGAGGAGGCGCTGTCCCCGTAAGGAGTGGTGACGAGACCTCCCCCTTTACCGACTCTCACTATATGTATTAACAATTTTCTCTAATCGTTTCTCAATGTCGTCAACCTTGTGTAAACCTATGATTGCATCAACAACATTACCATGAACATATACGAGTATAGCTGGTATATCGTTAATCCCATAACGATCTGCAATGGCAGGATCGCGGTCAACATCTATAATACCGAACCTAACATCTCTTCTATTTGATAGCCGTAGGGCTATTTTCTCGTAAATTGGTAGCAATGCTGTACATGGTTTGCACCAGTGGGCTGCAAACAACACAATAGCTATTGGAGCATTCTTTATAAAATTGTCGAAAGAATTACTGTCTAATTGTATAAGAGCAGTCCTATATGTCTTCTCGATATGGTCAACTATTTTGGTTATAAGATCTTCAAGTCTTTTAACAACTTGTAGTTGGGTTTCCGCCATGTATTAGCTACCCTATCTTTCGGTCTCCCGGAAGATCTATAATTATCTAGTTCGACAAGGTCTTATACTCGAGGTGGTCTGTTCTTGAAAATCTATTTTAGCGAATTTGAGGTTGTAACGAGTTCGAGGCTAGAGATAATAGACATAACCAAGATGGTTGAAGAAGTTGTTGCAAAAAGTGGGGTTAGGAATGGAATATGTGTGGTACATTTGCCACATGCTACAGCTGCACTAATGCTAAATGAGGCTGAAACAAGACTTTGGCACGATTACCTACGTCTAGTAAAAGACGTTTTTAAACCTGATGGGGACTGGCAACACAATATAATAGATTCTAATGCGCATGCTCATCTTGCATCAGGATTCATAGGGCAAACAAGAATTCTACCTATTAAAGACGGACAACTTGTTAGAGGAACATGGCAAAACATTCTACTTTTAGAGCTTGATGGGCCTAGACATAGGCGTGTAGTTGTTGAAGTTTTGGGTGAGTAGTTTGGTTGAGAAGCCACAGATCTATGTAGCGTCTAAAGAGGAGATAAAGAAGGGTTTGACAGCTGATGTGTACTTTAAACGTACAGTCGATGTTCTCGAAAAAATGGGACTATGTGATGTCTGGGTGCGTGCTGAGTTACACAGTTACAGTTTCCCTAAAGGGTATCAGTGGGCTGTTTTTGCAGGCTTAGAGGAAGCTCTATGGCTGTTGGAGGGCTACGAGGTCAACGTCTATAGTCTTCCAGAGGGGACAATATTCTACCCAAAAGAACCTGTAATGGTTATAGAGGGTCCTTACTGTGTGTTTGCAATGCTTGAAACAGCGTTGCTAGGAATACTCAGACATGCAACAAGTATTGCAACTAAAGCTGCTCGCATAAAGCTTGCTGCTGGTGATAAGAAAGTCTATTTCTTTGGATTGCGTGCATTGCACCCAGCAATAGCCCCAATGGCTGATAGAGCAGCCTATATAGGAGGTGTTGATGGTGTAGCAGGTCTTGCTGCTGAAAAGTATTTAGGGGTGAAGCCCGTTGGGACGATGCCGCATGCTTTCATAATTGTTGTAGGAGATCCTGTTAAAGCTTGGAAAGCTTTTGATAAATATCTTGATGAAAGTATACCAAGAATTGCTCTCGTAGACACCTTCTACGATGAACGCTACGAATCTGTCTTGGCTTTCCGAGCTCTAGGCGAAAAACTTTATGGAGTTAGACTTGATACGCCAAAAAGTAGACGTGGTGATATGAGAAGTCTTGTGGAAGAAGTTAGATGGGCTTTAGATCTTGAAGGTGGAAAACACGTTAAAATATTTGTGAGTGGTGGATTAGATGAAGAGGAAATTTGTAGGCTTAGGGATATCGTTGACGGTTTTGGCGTAGGATCTTCAATAGCGTTCCCACCAAGTATTGACATTAGTATGGACATAGTTGAGGTTAAACGTGGCGAGAAATGGGAGAAAATAGCTAAACGTGGCAAGCTTCCAGGGGCTAAAACCGTTTACGCTTGCAATAATATTGTCAACCATGTTGTAGTGTTATGGGGTTCAAAGCCACCTAGAACATGCAGAAATCCACGACAGATGCTAGTAGAGTATATTAGAGAGGGTAAGCTTGTGCGTAGACTACCTTCTCTTGACGAGATTAGAAAGTATGTGTTTGAGCAGCTAGAGCAGTTGGATCCTAGTCTTAAGAGCGTTTGCAGCGCGGAAAGCAAACATTAATAGTAATTTTAAGAGGTTTATTGATATTTTCGATCCATTACCTGGTGCTAACACAAAAACGTTGAAAATCGCATTTTTATCATCCTTAACCGCATCAAGTAAATCGATAACCTTTACAGATATTGTTGATCTGCTAAATTTGATAGTGTTTGCGTAGCTGACAAGCATTATGTGATTGTAAGAGCTGGTCATAAATCTAAATATAATCGTATTGTTCTCAAGCCATGCACTAATCTTAAAATTGGTAGTAAGTGAAGATGGAAGCTCAATTTTTCTCAAATCTTTGCAGATGAGTTTGACAGTGGTACGTGTACACAGTGTTTCACCCTTTTGAACCCTTTTCTCAATAATGTTTTTGCCGTCAACTAGGATTAAATAGCCTTCAGACAATACCCTATAGCAAGCTCGTTCTCTCACAATGTCTAGCTCTGACAGAACTACCGAGGCGAGATTCTGCATAAATTTATTCAATATAATGTTATACAATCCATGGAGAGCTAGTTTCACTACTCTATCTTCTAATTTGACTAAAAGATATGATTTTCTATTGTTTGTTAATTCTTCTTCAACCTCAAAAGATATGATGTTGTTACGCTCACCTATGGTCCAAACTCGTTTTCCTAGGCCAATACCTATTACATCGGCATCGTAAACCTTTGCAACAACTTCAAACTTTGTTGGTTTTCCTGTATAGGAGAACTCTATTGGTTTAATATCCAGTATTTCAATTTTCACATGTTTCTCTAAGGGTATAGTACTCACATGCAATACATGCATTAGTTTATTTGCAAACATAACTTCTACTCTACTATAATTATCATCTTCTACAACAAGGTATTTTTGCCCACCACTTTTCTCCAGCTTGAACCGTAGTGTTCGACTGTGCGTGCAAGAAGTTAGTTTTAAAGTGATAAATATTGGTGTTTTATATGGATTCTTGTAGTTAATAGTTACCTTAAGATAGTGCCAAACAGCAAGCCTTTGACCACCATAATAAAGATTTATGTGGATCTTTGATACACTACTAATGCTAACTTTGGGAGGGTGATGTGCAAGAGACATTTGTTTAATAGTTGTTAAAATATTGTCCCTTACAACAATCCTTATGTTTGATGTTGGATACTTATCGTAAGGTAAGCTGATGGCTATTCTAGAACAATCATTTCTACGGACTATAGCATTGTCAACTTCTACTACGATATCTTGATTGTTGCAATCAACAATTAAAATGTTTGTCTTAGGTTTTCGCTTAGCAGAACAAATGCGTTCATACCTCAGTACATCGATTATATAAGCATTTTTATCTTTGACAACCAATGTATAGGGTAGGAAGTTATAGAATTTGTCAACGTTTATCACATAGTGTGTTTGCTCTTTAACCAACTCCATGTATATATTCTTACCTGACTCAATTTTTATAGGGGGTAGGCTAGTTTTAACTGGATACGTGTTCTCTGGAATTGTGATAGTCTGCCCATCTTTTTCTTGATCAAGTATAACAATACCATCGTTTTTTAGGTCAAGCCATACATGATCTTTAGCAAGTTTAGTCTCTACTCGCAAAATTATGTCATTTTTGCTGCTAATGCCAACTAAATAGTCTTTGTCAAAGCCTATAATGCAAAATTTCCAAGAGGGTGTACAGAGTAAAAGTGTAGAATGATATGAGTTAAGGTTTACAGGTATGTGTTCAACCTTAAAAGGTGTAACAATGATAGTCTCTTTACTGTTTGAGGCAAGAACTATGCCGGGTCCAACTTCGACTCGTCTAGCAGTGAATTTCTCCTCAACTATTTTGATGCTATTGTTTTTCTCAAATAAGGTGTAAAACTTGTTGTTTCCATATGCAACTATAGTAGATCCTGTTGCATGTGTAGTATAGGCGATGTGGTTCACGCTAACTGAGAAGCTTTCAACGTCGTTGTGTTCGAGAGAGTATATGTGGATTTTACCGTTATGTAGAAGCTTTGAGTTTTTCACTAGAAATATATGGTACATGCCAACTATGAGCTTCGCATTGTTAGTAGAAAAAGGCAATTCTACTATATCACCATTGTAGTATAAGTGGTATAGTTTGCTTTTCGAAATGCATGCTATTCCCTTAGAAGTTAAGATTTTCTTCTCACATTGAAGCTGTGTTAGATTTTGAAACATGTATTCTACTTTATTAAATATGTTTCCATTATATTCAACTCTTGTAACATTGCCGTTTTCATCCATTAAAAATGCGAGTAGTTTGCGTTCTTTTTCAACAACTAATCTATGTATCTGTACATTGGTTGCAACAGGTATAATTGTTGGTACTAATATTTCATCGTAGTGCATGCGCTGCATGAATCCAACGTATCCCCTAGCTATGCTGTTTTATTGGGTGGATAGGT
>DQUB01000041.1 GCA_015662475.1 Pyrodictium sp. | reverse complement strand
TGAGTGCAACACCTGGGAAAGCGTGTAAGAGTATTAGGAGCTGCATTAGGGGTCGACGTCCAGGAAAACTCATTCTAGAGAAAGCGTAGCCAGCCAACACGCTTGTAAAAACAACTACTGCTGTTACTCCTAATGCAACTACCAATGTGTTGACGATAATGGATATTATCTCCCACGTTGTGTAAAGCCTACCAGCTGCAGGAGCAACTTTTCCAGTGAAAAAGTCTATCCATGGTCTAAGACTGTAGGTTGTGCGGAAAACATCCTCTATTGTGAGCATGCCAGCCTCATTACTAAAACTGCTAAGAACTAGAAGCAGATATGTGATGATTATCGGCAAGCTCGCAAACCCAACAGCAAGTGCAAGCACTAGAGTAAGCCTACGCTTTGGCACCGTTTCTACGTCTAGTAGAGCCTCTTCCCTTCTCCTCTGCAACAACCTATATGCTAGAGCTCTGAGAGCACGCATCATAGTTCACCTCTAGGCTCAACCATCATACGCTGATACCCGAGCAGCTTGAGGGTGATAAGACCAAGACAAACGCCTATGATAACAAGTATTGTTGCAGCTGCAGCAGCTAGACCCTGGTTCAAAACCCCTGTAAACGCTGTGTTGAAGACGAATAGTGCCCAGGTTGTACTCCACCATCTATCCACAAGATTCCACTCAACAAGCAAGAAGATGTGTGCGTATGTGGTTAAGAGGCTGAGAAGCTGCCAAACCGTGACAAAGACTAGGTGCCAGCGTATAGAGGGTATCAAAATGTAGCGTACAAGCTGCAATGTTGTAGCACCATCAACTCTAGCCGCGATAACACGTTCTCGTGGTAGGCTGCGAAATGCCGAGTAGAATATGACCATTCCAAAACTCACGCCAACAAGACCATTGACATAGATTATTACCATCCAAGCACCCCAAGGGAGAACACGAGGGTCTGTACCCCACCCAATAGGCTCGTCTACAAGGCCGAGCATTCTAAGTATGTTGTTTAGGATGCCCTGAGCGCTTCCATGGAAGAAGTAGTACCAGAGCAGAGAATAGACAGCTATTGGAGTCATTCTTGGGAGAAGCCAGAGAGTCCTATAAAATGTTGAAATTCTCTCCTCCATAAGATAGGCTGCCAGCGCAAGACCTAGACCACCAAATACGTTTATAGCTAGAGTTACAAAAGTAAACACTATAGTTGTTAGAACAACCTTCCATGTATCTGGATCGTGTGTAACCAAATAGAATAGATCTTGGTAGTTTTGAAGTGGGTTACTTAGATCAAACATATACTTATCTACTCTCCAATCGTGGAGAGGAGTAAAGCTAATGTATATTGAAAGTATGAGAGGTATGATGTAGAAGACCATAACAAGAGCTAGAGCAGGCGTGAGAAAGAGGAATGCAATACAGTAATTTGTCAAAAAACGTTTATGTTTCAAGACTTTTCACCACCCACAACCATCCTTTAGGGGTACTCCCAGCCTGTAGGTATGCTACCAACAAACTCAACACTCTCTTTAAGGTCTGGATCTGCTACAACCTTGCTCTTGATATAGTCTATAGCTTGTTCTGGTGTCATCTCTCCTCTAAGCACCTTGTCAACAGCGTCTGCAAAGATGCTTGCTAGTTTCATGTAGTATGGGTGCTTTGGAGTCAAGTGCGTGTATTCTAGCATTTCCGCGGCTTTTGCAAGAAATCTTATGTTTATCGGGTTTACAGTCTTTTCAACTATTGGTGCAATTGCCTCCTTAACCTTGGGGTCTAAGTCTAGGTTCAATGCCTTCAACTTTTCTATGAATGTTTCGTCATAGAGTAGATTTGTAGCAGTTTTTGTTATTGGAAGGTGACTACTTATTATACTATGTATCGCTACTAGATCTGGATCATTAGCCTTTAACACTAGTAGGAATGCAATCTTACGGTACACGTCTTTGAACTCTTCATACCTGGGGTTATCTTTGCCAGCATTTGCAGCAATGTACCAGACGAATGGCTGGCTTAATGTTACAGGTTTCTTGCCAGGTTCACCTGCGGGGAATAGCGTATAGTAGAAGTACTTCTTGACCTCTTCTGTTGTTAGTGGTCTCTTCTTCCCAGTTGCAGGGTCTGTGTGGTATGGCTTTGTCTGCCATTCAGTCCAGTGCCATGTACCGCCTATGAACACCAACGTTTTGCCATCAACAACTGTTGGGTGTATCTGTTTAGCCCAGTCCCAAGACATCATGTCTGCTGGTATTAGGCCGTCGCGAGCCATCTTCCACTCTACATAGAGCCACTTGTAGACAGCTGGTATGTCAACCACAAGCTTGCCTGTGGCTGGGTTGTAGAGCTTACCTCCAAAGGCGTAGATGAACTGTATCAAGTCTGGGTGTGCAGTGCCTTTCCTATGTATGACTCCCCATTCAGCACAACCTGTATCCTTTGCAAGCTTTGCAAACTTGTAGACATCATACCAGGTTATCTTGCCCTCCTCCACCTTCTTTGCAAGCTCTGCTAGTGTGTCAACACCAGTCTTCTCCTTTATA
>DQUB01000139.1 GCA_015662475.1 Pyrodictium sp. | reverse complement strand
GCTGAGAATCTTGCTTGCCAAAGGAAATAGCGCAGCCTCTGTTTTACCGCTACCTGTAGGACCAATAATGAGAGTATCAACACCTCTTAGAATAACGGGTATGGCTTTTTCCTGAATAGGAGTTGGCTTTTGATACCCTCTAAGCCTTATAGCCTTTAATAGCCTTGGATGTAGCAAGTCAAACACATCTTTAAAATTGTTTACCATAACCATTTACCCCATAATGGAGTATGTCGATGCTAGTACCTGTCATTGTAGTTTACCTGCTACCGTTGATAGTATTGTTAGAGCCTAGACTAGCTAATATAGTATTCATCGTATTACCTTTGCCAATTGCAATAGCCTCTAGATCACTAATAACTTCTATATTATCGGTTACACTGTTGCCTCTCACACACAATGTACAAGCATTCCTTATATCTTATGCATGCTCACTCACAATTTCTCTACTCTACATGTTAGGTAGGGGAGAGGATCCCGCATACATTGCAATAAGATCAGCACATCGATATGTAAAGTTTAGAGAGCTTGTCACAGACTTTAAACTATATAAAACGTTAATGCTAGCATCACTATTTGCATATGTTCAGACTGTAATTGCTAGACTTAACGGATACAAGCTATCTAGTTTCACCGCTAGCATAGACATTGCGTTCTCAACTGTAGCAACCGTGCTTCTCATAATACTTTTGTGGCACTACTATAGGACTTTGAACATAACATTGCTTGCAGCCTTTGCACTATCAGTAGCATGGTCAACACCTGCTTTAGCCCTATTACCATTAACGCTTATACCAACAACACTAATCGAATATTTGTCCCAAACTATGGCTAAGTCAAGCATAGAGTTTGGAGAGGTTGTAGCTGTACTTGAAAAGAAACCGGTTATCCGTTATCAAAAAAGTTTAGGCAAAGGATTTAGATGGTGGTGGGCATACACACCATTCAAAATTGCGTATCGACACGATATTCTCAGCGAACCAAACCAACATATAGCCATTTTCGGGACTAGCGGGTCTGGAAAATCAACGTTAGCCGCAGCAATACTTTTACAACTTTACCACAATCTGAACATAAAATTTGTAGTAATAGATCCACACGGCGAATACAAAAACCTCATAAAAGGTGTAGACTACAGGGTTATAGACGCTTCAAAAACAGCTTTTAACCCATTGGTGCTAGTTGCTGGTGAGACGCCCGCTGAAAGAGCAAAACAGATAGTTGATGTTATGCGTACACTCTATCATATTGGCCCTCTCCAAGCATCTATACTTGAAGAGGCAATACTCGATGCGTACGCACTATATGGATTGGAACCACATACGCCTTATACAGGAGAGAAAATCTCTTTCCCACAACCCTCTGACGTGGTAAAGATATTGGCTAAACATTACAGTGGTGAACATGCATCTATACACAGCCTACTCAAATACGTGAAAGGACTATTATTCCATGGTAGTAGCTCAATCGACATCAACTTACTACTAAGAGAAAATGTTGTTCTAGATTTACATCGACTACCAACCCCAACACATCAAATGTTTTACGTGGAAACCATAGCAAGACTATTGGTAGAAGCTTTTAGGAGGGAGGGTAAAACGGATAAGCCAAGAAGAGTTGTTGTGATCGATGAAGCTCACATATTTCTACCTCGTTCAGCACAACGTGAGTCGCCACTATCAAGACTGTTTGTTGAGTTGAGAAAATATGGTGTTATAGGTATACTTGTAACACAAAATCCCCTCGATATCGATGAACGAATCCTTGTCAACACATCGTTGAAAGTATCACTTGCACTGAATGAGCCAAAAGCTTTAAACTACATTGCCCGCGTACTTGCAGGATTCGAAGTTGAAGATAGGGTTGAAGCTCTTAAAGCGATGCTTGCCTCACTTCCACGTGGCTATGCAATAGTTAAGCCTTCTACTCTCACCTCACCATTACTTATACGCTTAAAAACACCAATATCTGCTGATAAGGCATAGTCTGTTAAAGGGTGGCAAGTATGGCTGAGGCAGAAGAGATTGTTGAAGAAGCTAGATCTGAGGAGGCAGAATCTGCAGAGTCTAAAGAAGAAGAAGTTGAAGTTGAAATTGATGTTAACGCAACACTACTAGAAATTATGGTTGAACGGACTAAGATACTAGATGGGTTGTTGGAAGGTCGCATTGAGGTGTCTGAAGCCCATAAAAAGCTTGAAGAAGTGGGAGCTACTGTTGCTGAAATGTTATCGCCTAGAAGGAGGCGTAGACGCTAAAACATCTTCTTAGAAACTCTTCTCAACCTTTACATTTTCAAAGCCTATTTCCTTTAACGCTTTTTCAAGTAATGCTATGTCAATTCTTCTATCAAATACAAGTACAACGCGCTTTTCATCACCCTCTTTATACAATTTAACTTTGTCGATAACCACATTACCTTTTATAAAATCATCTGGTTTGCGTGGAGGAGCTATATAGTCTTTAAACTTTTTCCTCATATACTCATAGAAATCGTCAAAGTTTTTAATATATCTGATTGCTTCACTAACATCACTAGTCTTCTTATTCATAAGTTCTGTGATTTTATCAAGTAGCTTAAGAGCATTTTCAGCATCAAGATCTACATACTTGTACTTTGCAAGGTCTATTTTAATAGTCACTTCGTTTGCCATCTTATCTACCCCCTAAACATCAAGTGGTATGAGCCGAGCTGATTTAAGGGATACTTTCCTATTCCTATCCTATTTTACGGTGGAGATGCTGTGACCTTTAAAGCAATATATCCTGCTGCTACAAAGTTTAAGTACATTGTTGAAACTATTACAAAAGCACTTGATGAAATTCCTTTCATGGCCACAGCTGAAGGTCTCTATGTTAAGAGTTTAAGCCCGGATAAAACTACAATGCTTGTACTGACAATGCCTGTCACAACATTTGAAGAGTACAATGTAGAAAAAGACAAAGTAGTTTTTGTAGTTCCATCAGATGAGCTCAAAAGAGCTGCAAAGAGAGGAACACGCAACGATATGGTAGAATTGGTGCTTGAAGAAGACCAGCGTAGGTTGAAAATGACCTTCATAGACAAGAAGACAGGTGTTACTAGAACATTCTATATACCGTTGAGAGAAGCTGTTGTTGAAGAGTTAAATGAGCCTCAAGTTGAGTTAAACGTTGTAGCTCGCTTAAATGCTGACGATTTTAAGAATATTGTTCGCGACGCAAAGATAGTGTCTGACGAGGTTGAATTTACAGCTCACGAGGATAGGCTTGAAGCACATTCACTGTCTATGCAAAAGGAGTATAGGTGTATAATGGAGATAGGCAATCCGCTTATCACATATGAGGTTAAAGGCAATCCACCAATACGCGCAAAATACGCCATTGATTTGCTCCAAGCAAGTCTTAAGGCTGCTAGCACAGCCGATACTGTAACCGTTGAATTTGGAGAAGCACTACCAATGAAGCTAACCTTCGACTTACCTGGCGGCAGCACACTAGTATACTGGGTATCTCCTCGCGTCTAGCCAGACTCGAGTTTTTTGAGCAGCTCTTCCAACACTTTTACAGCTTCACCTTTCTCCTCAACTTTACGTGAAGGTCTTCTCTCTTCAACAATAGTCTTAATCTCTGAATACCAAACAGGATTCGGACATAGGCTACGTTCTGGACAAGCTACACAACAATAAGGGCAAACCTGGTGCTCAGGGTGAAGCCAGCAAGTACGCGTTGGTAAATGACGCCAACACATACTACAACTTTCCCAATAAATTGTCAATTACTTTGCACCCCAAACTACTATGAAGCTCTGAAACCTTAATAACCGTTGAACCTTTAGAAACTATCTTGAGCGGCAGACCGATGAACTACAGTAATCGCGGCGGGGTACAAACTGTCTAATAAAGCCCCGCTTTGTAGGCTGTAGTAAGGGATGAAGCCGCACCATATCAGCCGGTGGTTAGTTCTTCATAGCCTAAACGGCTCGTCACGGGTAGAGCTACATCACAGTTATTCCAACATTTGCCCCCTTAACAGCCTCTAATAGTATTTCTCTAAATCTTTTTGCATCTTCAAACATGTAGATATTGTTGAACAACACATAGACTTGTCTCACATTATGTTCTTCTACCAAACTAATAATCTTTTTCGCAAGCTTTGCAAGATCGTCGTCGGTGTACTTGTAACGATAGTTTACCTCGCGTCCACCCAGACCATGTAGCCTAGTGTATATGATGCCTTTGTTGACTGTTACTGGCTCTCTACGAAGAAGGTCAACTACATGTACTACACTTGTTTTCTCTACAATTTCGCGTATTGCATCCGGATGATCATGCCAGTCACCTCTAGGCTCCCAGGCAATAATGATATCCTCTTTGCGAGCTTTGCTGAAGAACTCTATAGCGTTTTGCAAGTTCTCTTCAGAGTATTTGAAGGAGGGGGGTGTTTGAACAACTATTATTTTTGCACCAAGAATTTTTGCGACTTCCACGGTTTTCTCCCAAGCTTCAAAGTTTTCTGGTGTAGGTTTTAGCAGGCCATAACGATCCTCTTTTCCAGGTTCAAGCTTGATCCCAGCTTTACGCCATGTAGGACTTGAGGGGGGATGCGTTATTGCCTGCCACGCTTTAATTGTAAATTCAAAATCTGTTGGTGCTTCTTCACGCCATTTACGTAGAGTGGATTCCTGTGGTAGTTTGTAAAATGTTTGCTGGACTTCTACAAGCTTAAATGTAGCAAAATATCTTTTGCGTGCTACGGGAAACCCGCAACAGCCAATTTTAACTATGCAGCTCATCACCTATTCCCTATACAATCATGTAAAGTAGTTCTATTGAAAACAGTCATTTATGGTATTACCTGCGTAGCGGTCTTATCGAAACCATTCTAACATCGGGAACCTCCATAAGCTTCTTTTTCAACTCATCCATACTCTGTATCTTTGCCTTCGACATGTCAATTACAAGCATGCACTCGGCAAGCTCACCTCTCTTGACAACAGTACACTGTGTTGATATTTGTTCAATGTCTAGATCAACAAGTTTTTCCGATATTCTCGCAAACGCTCCTGGCACATCTCTAAACTCCATGTATACTTCGTAGAGTTTCTCTGTTGTTGATGGTAGTGGTGAAAGTATTATCTGTTTTTTATCGCTATCCGCTATGAGTATCAGGTTCATTCCCTCAACTATGTTTAGCGCTTCACGCACTATCATAGGTATCGTAATTCTTCCTTTACTATCAACTCTTACAATTTCTGCAAGTTTCAATCGACTGACCACCAAATATAGAATATGTGTCGGGGATTAGAAAAACAATATGTTCCACTTCCTACCCACTTGCGGGGCTTTGAGCTCAATTGGGTTTTGAAGCTTCCCTCTCAACTATACTTATTATCTTATCAGCGATTTCCATGAACGCTTTAGCAGCTAGACTTTGAGGATACTTTATGAAGAATGGTTCACCGCTATCATTTGCTCTCGATATCAGAGGGTCTATCGGGATTTCGCCAAGAAATCTAACGTTTGTTTCTTCAGCAATTCTTTTTCCTACACCTTCACCGAATATATAGTGTTTTGAACCGTCTGGACATTGAAAGTAGCTCATGTTCTCTATTATGCCTATTATAGGCAAATTCAATTTCTTGGCAAACGAAATCGCTTTCAACACAACTATTCTCGAGACATCCGATGGTATTGTAACTATTATTGCTCCTGTTATGTTTGGGATAAGCTGTACAACAGTTAGCTGTTCATCTCCCGTACCTGGAGGCAAGTCTACAAGAAGGTAGTCAAGTTCACCCCAAGCTGTATAGGCGAGAAGTTCGCGAATTGCCGATGTCTTAATAGGCCCTCTCCAAATTACTGGCGTATGATCATCTGGCAGTAATAGGCCTATTGAAACCACCTTAACACCTAATGGGGCTGTAGCTGGCAATATTTGGCCATCCGGCGTTGCCATAAGTGTATAGCCATGTACACCCATCATCTTTGGGATGCTTGGTCCATGAACATCTGCATCAAGAACACCAACTTTTTTACCCTTGCTAGCCAACGCGAAAGCTAGACTAGCAGTTACAAATGATTTACCTACACCACCCTTGCCACTCAATACAACCAACTTGTACTTTATCTTCGACATCTTTTCCTTTATCGCTTGTTCTTGTTCACGAATTTTCTTAAACATGTCTATGCGATGTTTAATATCAGTAGGTTGAGCCGATCTATCACGCTCTCCTCCTATAGACATTCCCTTAACCCGTACAGCTATAGAGGGCAACTGGGATAATAGTTTATGGGGGATGACTGAGGTTTTAAGTGCTGATTATGGTGCATGGTGATGTTAGAACCCACGCGAGGACCCTCCACATGTAACAGTCTAAAGGAGTTGTATGAATTGGCTAGGCAGCTCAATATACCGGAGAACCTCTTAGCGGAATCTCTCTACACAGCTTTAGACTTTGATAAGCCATATGTACTATTCTACCCGTGCCCCGAAAATAGGAATTTGTACAAAGCAGGTGTGCTTGTAAGACTATGTTTTGGCCTAGAAGACATCTATGGGTATGAGCTAGTAGGTTTTGTTGTTGCTGGGAACTGCGACCAGTATAAGGAGCTGCACATCGACAAACTTGCATATGTGTATGTAGATAGCTCAAAGGACAAATGTGTTGTAATAGTTAGTGAGAAGCCTAAAGACCTATTCGTTGAGGGAAAGTATAGATGGTGTTACCAACTACTAAACGACATGAGAGAAGTTAGAGAATATTTATAGAATTTCAACTGGCAATGGGGTTGAGAAATTCGTGGACATAGACATAGAATTTAAAGTTTGTAGATGGCTTGATGAGACAGAGTTTAGAGATCTACTAAAATTTGCCGACTACAAAGGTAGAACTGCTGGATGTTCACTTTTTAGGTTTTCGCCGGTAAAATATAGACGAAACAAACTCTGGAAAGAAGATGTACTTGAACTTCTTGAGAGAGTTGGTGCAGAATTAGACGAAGATGCAAAAGCCAAACTTGAAGCCTTCTTCGAGGAAGAACAAACTGTATACATCTATGCTGCTAAAGGGCTTGGCTATATCATAAGATCACAAGCATATCTTGCAGACATGTTACAAGAGTTTCGCGAAAAAGGAGATGTATACTATTCAAAAGAGCATAAGGGCTTTATAGTTAAACCCTATGCAATTATTGATGTGATAAAGAAGTTGAAACTTGGTGGACTCAAAATCGTTGACAAATCAAATTTGATTGATAAAAGAAATGCCATAAATGTTGAGCTTAAAATAACTCTTAGAGATTATCAAGAGGAGGCTGTTGAAGCCTGGATTACACATGATGGTAGAGGTGTTATTGCACTACCCACAGGTGCTGGCAAGACATACGTTGGGATAGCTGCTATAGCTCGTTTAAAACTACCAACACTCATAGTTGTATATACCAAGGAGCAATTATATCAATGGCTTGAAAAGCTATTAGAAGCAACAAATTTGACTAGATCGTCTATAGGCCTTTACTACTCTGAAGAAAAGCGTATAGCACCTATAACAATAACAACATATCAAACTGCATATAGGCATGCAGAAATATTGTCGGACAAGTTTTCACTGTTAATAGTTGATGAAGTCCATCATCTACCTGCAGACAAGTTTCGGTTAATCGCGCTTAAACTCTTGGCCCCGTACCGTATGGGTTTATCTGCAACACCTTATAGAGAAGATGGACGTCATGAAGAACTTTTTAAGCTTATGGGCGGTATAGTATACTTTAAGATGTTGCAAGAATTGCAAGATAAGGGCTATATTGCACCATACCGTATCATACCAGTTTTCGTAACTCTTAAACCATCAGAAGCAGTTGAATATCAGAAACTACGTAGAGAATATCAGGAGCTTGCAGGTGGAAGAAGTGTTGAGGAATTGTTGAGAGATAGCGCTGCTGGCGATGAAACTGCTAAGAAAGCTCTTTCAATCCTAAACTCGATGAAGAAGCTTGTAGCACATAGCGAAGCTAAAATTGAAGCTGCAAAAAGAATTGTAGAAGAAGAACTTGCAAAGGGTTCTAAAATAATAGTTTTTACACAGTATCTTACACAAGCAGAGATCGTTGCAAGAAAACTTGGTGCACCATTACTTAGCGGTTCAACACCACGAGAGAGACGAAGACTTATACTTGAGGGGTTTAAGAAAGGATATTATAGAGTAATTGTCATGACCACGGTAGGCGATGAAGGCATAGATATCCCAGATGCAGATGTTGGAATAATACTTTCGGGAAGCGGTTCTAGGAGACAATTTATACAGCGTCTTGGAAGACTACTAAGACCCAAACCAGGTAAGGAGGCTAAACTCTACGAGATAATAGCTAAAAACACGTTTGAAGAACGACACTATAGACGTTTTATAAACGCTGATATCCTCCTATAACAACCTACTTAGGCCAAGAAATTAAGACCCCTTAAACACCAAAAACAGTAGCTGGAGACTGTTATGCCTATAGGTGCTCTCCAAGTATATAGCCGTGGAGTTATTGATGGAGAAGTTGTCTATGAAACTGCACCTCTGGCAATTAGGCTTGGAGGTCTCAGCAACCCAACTACCCAGTCAATTATACTTACACCTCCCGTCTTAGGCAAACCCAAGCTTGCCCTATTAGAGTTGACTATAAAGCATACATCACCGTCAATATCTAGGTGGAGGCTTTGGCTCAACGGTGTAGCTATTACTAGGGAATTTAAGCCGAACTACTCTATAAAACTTGAAGACACCTATTATAGCAAATGCGTATTTGATGTAACTCCTATTTTTGACTGGAAGAAGAGACAGCATCATATAACGATAAGGTATGAGGGAAGCGAAATACTTCTAGTCGAACATGTTGGCATGATTGTGGCATACGAAGCAGAGAAGAGTAAAACCTCATATGCTTTTGCAGGAGGCCTACTAGCATTGTCTCCAGGTGAAAGCACTGCCATAAGACTAGATTTAGAACCTATAGATGGGGTGAATCGTGCACGTGTAGAGACCGTATTGCTAGTACCTAGCAGGTTAGCAAAAGTTAAGGTTGAATCATTTAATGTGAGCAAAACCATAAATGGAGTTGTTGGTGTTGAAGAAGTAGAGTTTGATATACCCACAAAACCTGCAAAAACTATGGAGACAATTATAACTCATTACCCTGCAGAACAACCATACTACCCTAGACACGTGCTAATAACTGGACTGCTTGTTTCGTATGGATGGTATGCAGAGCCTAAGATAGTAGCTAGATCGAGAAGACACGATAATACAGTGGAACTTGTAATTCGTAATGAAGGTGAAGCAAGGCCTGAAAAACTCATGGTGGTTGGCGTGCAAGCTGGCTCAATACTTGTTAGAAGGTTTGTAGAACCTCCAGAACCTGGAGAGGAGAAGATACTAGAACTTGAATTGCCGGCAGGAGTGCTAGTACGTGTTGTATGGACATATCATGGAAGAACGAGATATATTGATTTGAGACCCTAACCCTCTTACAGAAGCAAGTATGGTGATGAGTTACTCCCGGACCGATTAGAGGTGAGGACTACTTACCCGACTGAATATACTTATCCAATGCTTGCATGGTATACTTCTTGACAAGCTCTTCCAGTGTTAATGCATTACGTATTTTCTCAACACTAATTTTGTACTTACCTGTCTCTGTCTGTTCAAGCTCTGCTAGAGGGACAAAATACCACTTCTTTTCATCAACAATTTTTATTGCTATAAATGCCTCACCACCAGCTCTTCTACAAAACTCTCTAAGTTTTTCTACTTGCTTTGCATCTATATAGAGCGGTGCTAGTTTAGCTCTCCTTTTAACTTCAAAAACAAGTATTCTGCCACGCCATATAGCAACAACATCTGGATAAACATAGTGTTTTGCTCTAGCTCCACTAGCAGGTGCTCTAATAACTGCAAAACCTTTCTGCCAAAGCTTTCGCGCTAAATCGCGCTCTGCCTCAAAACCTCGTATGCGCAATTTACGTGTTATTGTCACGGCTATCCCGCTATATTCACTTTTAATGTTATGCCAAATTTTTCTTCAAGTTTTCTCAACTTTTTCATCTTCTTCATCAATGCCCGCGCTAGAACGCGAGGTACTGTTATCACAAGTGTATGGTCATGTAGCTCTACTTCAGCTCCAGGCAGCAATCTCTCAACATATCTTCTAATCTTATCTTCAAAATCTCTAAAAGCTACTTGTTTCACAGGAACTATCATAGTTTGATCGCCAAACGTGTATATCTCATACACCAACTCATCAGTTATGAAGTCTCTAACTTCTACAACAGGTCTAGCTAGATCTGCTTCACGCAAACCTGTTGGTAGTTTGACCGTCATTCTCAACTCAAACACTTTATCAACTTTGCCATTGTGTATGAATATTACCGTGTCTATTATGTTTGGAAGCATACCCAAATCAACTCTATTTATGAAACGCTGTATAGCGTCTATAGGTGATGTAGCATGCACTACACCTATCATACCTATGCCAGCAAGTCTTAGATCAATGTAAAGTCTAAAGTCTTCATCAGTTCTCAACTCGTCAAATACTGTATAATCTGGCCTACTAAGCAGCAAGATGTCGTGAAGCTCTCCACTTTCAGCATATGTTTTCGAATACTGTGTTATCTCATTCGGCAAAATCATGTCTCTTGGAGACTCTATAGTCTTTACAATCTTACCTTTTCGCGCATAGTACTCAGCCAATGCTTGTGCAAACGTTGTTTTCCCCATACCAGGTGCACCGGCTATTAAGATGCCCTCTGCACGTTCCTCAAGACGACGAAGCACTTTTGCAGGCAGCTTATAGTCTTCAAGTCTTAGTTTTCTAAGAGGTTTTACAACTGTTATTTCCCAGCCATCACTAAATGGAGGCCTTGTTATAACCACTCTATATGGGCCTAGTTGAACTATGGTAGATCCAGCTCTATCACTCTCGATAAATCCATCAGCTCTACGTTTCGCTGCCTCTATAATCTCACGCGCAATTTCTTCAATCTCCTTCCTTGATAATGGTTTATCTCGTATTGGGACTAACTTCCATTCACCAGGTTTACCCTTCTTTGCAAGTGGTCTAACACCTTCCTTCAAGTGTATACTCATAGTATTGTCGTCGAACATGTCTTCAATACTCAACTTTACCTCTCTCTTTGGCGGTATGTAGATTACATTCATCCCCATAGCTTCGGCAACAAGAGCTTGCACTCTATCTCCTGTAATTAGAGTTGCACCAATTTCATATGCATATTCTCTTATAAGGGCATCTATAGAGCCTAGTCGAGCTGTCTTTATCTCAGAAGCTTTTGGCCATTCACCACCTAGCTCAACTTCAATTAGTCCTTGACGGGCAAGATCTCTAAGCTTTTTCACCTCAGCAAGACCTGCAAAACCAGTAGCTTTCCCCACATTTGCTTGATGCTCTAGCTCGGCTAGGACAGCTCTATGTATCACTATTTTACCCCTAATTTTGCCCTCTTCAACCAACTTGCTGACTATGCCCTCTATTATAGCACTTGTATCCGGCACATACACTGGTACAACATCACCAACACGATTGTTATAGTACACTTTTCTAGCCCCCGTACCGTAAACGGGAAGGCACCCTAAATAGCCTAAATAACTTGGTGTGAGCAGACCCAATAAAGTGATGAGGAGGCTAGGTACCGAAAGAGAGGGTGTGGAGAGAGGCCGGTACTGATCTACCACGAATAGTTTCAAACTACTCCTTCTCGCGCTACACCTCTACCCCAATACCTTACCGGGCGCGAGCATGAGAGTGGTAATAAAACCTGAGAATCTCATAATCCTAATAACTCGGGTTAAGAAAAAGTCCGAGTTTATAACCGTAAAGGAAGTTGCTAGGCTGCTAGGATTATCTACAAAGAGTGTTGGTAAAGCTCTTGCAGAATTGGAGAGGAAGGGATACTTACGCCGTGTTAGCAAGAAAGCATACAAAATCCTAGCTATACCCGAAACCTTAAAACGGGAGATGTAGAGATGGGGCTAAGAGTTCCTTTTGTCCCAACACCTCAACCTGTTGTCAGAAAAATGCTTGAATTGGCAGGTGCTTCACCCAATGATGTCGTGTACGACTTAGGTTGTGGTGATGGCCGAATAGTACTTACTGCTGTGAAAGAGTTTAACGTTAGGAAAGCTGTATGCGTTGAGCTTAGAGACGATCTCGTAGAAATGCTTAAAACTACCGTTGAACGAGAAGGACTTAAAAACCGTATTGAGGTTAGACACCAAGATATGTTCGAAACAGATCTTTCTGATGCGACAATAATAACGTTATTCTTACTAACAAGTGTCAACGACGAACTTGCCCCAAAATTTGAAAGAGAGTTAAAGCCTGGAACACGCATTGTATCCCATGAATTTAGGATTACACGCTGGATACCACTAGTCTCTGCAACAGTATATGACGGCCAAGTATCACACAATATTTATCTCTACGTACATGGTTACAGTAATAGGGCGTAGGATATGCCAAAAATTGTTGTTGTAAAATCTGTAGAGGGTAAAATAGAGGATTCACGCATTGTAGAAGGTAGGCTACCCGACGTAGTGAAAGAAATTGCTAGAAAGACGCTTGAAGAGTGGGATCCAGAGAAAAGCGATTTTACCATAATAAAAGCTCGCTACGAGCTACGCTACAAACTGCCAATATCACCTGATCTATACGACATCATAGACGAACTCAACTTGGAAAAGTTTAGAGAAGGGAATAACCTCATAGTAGTAGTACCCGTATACACTATAAGTTTTGACAATGAATGGCTTGAAGACAAATACCATGACAAAGCAGTATACGTGGTAACATACTATATAGACGAAGAAGAAAAGAAGCAGATTGAAGAGTATGCAGTAGAAACAACTAAAGCGCCAAAAGAATTCCAGCAGGAGAGCCCAGGATTAACACTTACAGAAGAAGACATTGCTAAGCTAGAAGCCGGGTTAGAAGAGGAAGCTCAAACCTCTAGAAAACGTAGAACTAGTAGGAAAAAGAAGTGAATGATTACTTCTTTCCAAAGAACGCTTCAAGTTTAGAAGCTCCTACAATTTCATCCCAGCTAATGCTTATAGCCGTAAGTACCTGCTCAAAGCTAGATTTTACATGTTCAATATACTTTTCAACATCAACTTCAAGCAATCTCGCTAGTTGGATCGGCTTTACACTATCTTTACCTCTAACTTTTACAAACGTTATAACATCTCCTGGCAAAACTTCTATACCAACACGTTTGAGTTGAAGTGCTGCACGCACATGTTGAGGTATATGCTTTGTATACTCTTCAAGTCTTTTTGTGATCGCCATTCTAATTGCAAGTTCGTCAAGATTGTACTCGAAGTCTTTAAGCTTATAGTATATCTTTCTAAGTCTTTCACGAATTGCTTCTCTAGCCTTAACGAATTCTTCAGCAGTATTAACACTACTTAGAATAGCAATTATCTCTTTGAACTCCTTCTTGAGAAATTCTGGTGTGTTACGCTTCTTAACCAACAAACCTTTGATATCAACGCTTCCATCTGGATAGACACCTATATAGTTCTTTTTAAGTCCAGAGAAGGTCACGAACTTGTACTCTTTATCGATTTCCAATTCTAAGCCAAACTGCTCATCAACATATCGTCTAAGCTCTTCAAGACCATTTTCATCGGGATTCCATATGAAGAGAGAGTCTGTATCGCCATAGAGTACTTTTAGTCCTAGCTCACCAGCTTTCTTGAGAGATTCTGTAATCGCATATCTGCCTATTGCAGTCACACTTTCAGCTAGTGGTGGTGCATATAGTGGGAAGTTTTCTGCGCCGAAAACACCATAGCTAGCGTTTATGTACACCTTCATAGCTGACTGGACAACATCATACCATTGCCTCTCCACATCACTCAAACTCTTATCCTTGGCCTTCTTCTTGTATATCTTAACACGGTAATCTCTTAGTAGACCAACTATCTGCGCTGTTAAACCTGGATAAGCCATGCACACTTTATGGCCTAGACTAGGTATCTCTACAAGCTTAGACTCTGGACAGTATGCTGGATTTATGGTCTCATAGCTGAGATTCCACTTCTTGATAATACTCGGGTACAGGCTTGCAAAGTCTAACACTACAACCCTGAAGAATACTCCACTTGGCGGGTCAAGAACTATTGCACCTTGATACTTCTTACCCTTTATTATAGCTGTACTTTTGACCTTACCCTTCATTTGCACAATCTCTTCACGTGTTGGTATTAGATAGCCGCGTCTACGATGCTCCCAGTAGAATAGACTCTTAATCCAAGCTGAAACTTGGCTTCTAGTAACATCTTCAAGAGGTAATTTCGAGATACGCATTAGCAACACTATCAACTTCCATACTAGCTCATCGTTAAACGTCATTAGCTTTAACGTGAGCTCGGCGTCGCGAAGGTTATAAGTAATAAGCTCTATTGCCGTTAAATCACTAATAGTTGTCTCAATCTCAATCTTCTTTTCACCCAGCAATGCTTGTGCAATCGCATCAAGTGTGAATTCCTTGTATGCATTGCCAAAAGCATATGACTGTATTGCTCTTATCGAGAAGAACTTGTAAAGGTCAATGTGGAGACCATAGCGCAAACTAACATGCGTTCTTGTAAAGCGGAATGGGAGGAGCTGCTTAGGAATACCAAGTTTTAACGCACGGTTGTAGAGATATGGAAAGTCGAAATTATCACCGTTGAACGTTAGAACAAGAGGATAATTCGATATAAGTCGTATGGTTTCGAGAATGAGTGCTCTTTCAGAATCAAATATCTCTACAATGGCTTCTGGATCATATGCTTCTGGTATCTTTTCGCCCCACACCAAACCTTGTCTAGCAAGGATAAATACCAGCTTTAGCCCGTCATTTGACGCAAATCCTACACTAATAACAGGGTATGAGGCTTCAGCAGCACTTGGTATACGACCTTTAAATGGTGTGAAAACCTCAATGTCGACAGCCAACATCTTCATTTTAGGTGGTGGTTGCTCGAAAATAGGTAGCCACTCTATAGCCATCTTAATAGTGCTCTCATCTTCACCTTTAAATGCCTCAATTATCTTTTTCTTCTCCTCCTCACTAACCTCAAACTCTACCGGTTCAAGCTTCTTACCAACAACTCTATACTTCATGCCAGGTATAAGTTGCAAGTCGTATATGTAGTTGTGATGATACTTTATGTTTGCCTCCCACGCACGAGGCACCTTGTCTCTAAGCACGCGTACAACATCAGGAGTTTTCACAACAACTTTTGTAACTCTTCTCTTAGTCCACCTAAGTAGATCAAATTTTTCTACAGTCTCGAGATGGTCAAAGCCAGGATGAGAAACTATGTCTTTAACACCTTGTAGTTTGTCGGGAGGAAGATCAGTTAGAAAGTATGGTTTATGGCCTGTAGCATCAAACCACACATACATAACATTGTTTTTATCATCATAAAGTCTAACTGCTGCAACACCTCTTGACCCATCATAGTAGACATCTAATAGATAACCACTAACACCATTGCTTGCCTCTACAAGCGTCTTCGTAAGCTCTAAATTACTGTACCTTGGAATCTTACTACTATCAACAAGTTTTACAACCTCAAAACCATAACCAGTCTTTCCACCACTCTCTTCTACAGGCCCTTTACCGGTTTCGACAACATCTTTAGACGTTGTAATACTAGTTAACAAATTGACTGTAGATGTCTTATCTACATGCTTTCCCACAACACCAACATTTTGTTTCAAACTCACATTCAAACTAGAAGATTCAACGGAGGTTCTCCTGCTGCTCGCTATCCCCAATATCTCTTCTATTACGTGTCGCGTTGATCGATTAGCCTCTGAGACCTCTTCCACTACACGATCAGCTTTTCTTGCAGCATTCCCTCTAACACTAGCTTTACTTGCAGCCTTAATGAAATCAAACAAGCTTGGTTGATTTGTTATAGGACGCTTTCTACGTTTTACCAAGTTTTACCACACCTCAGCAAGATCCTAACCAGTAACCCTCACAAACTTACTAGCTGATTTACACCCGATATAGATTAGAAAGTGTGGTAACACCGCATAAGTATTGGTTTTTCGACAAAACATGCTATTACAATGCAGACCAATTGGAACCAGATTACAACACTAACTTTAGTCTTTGGTCAAGACAGGAAGTGGTGAACACATAGTCAGTCCTAGAATCTTTTAGAGCAGAGGGAAAGCTGTCATGCAGGAAACTGTACTATGATGGTTGTGATATGTTGGTAGGACTAAACAAGTGGAGGTGGTGGCGGGCCCGCGGGGATTTGAACCCCAGACCACCGGCTTAGAAGGCCGGCGCCCTATCCTGGCTAGGCTACGGGCCCTTACACCGTGTGTAGTGTTGTTGTAGTATGGTTT
>DQUB01000129.1 GCA_015662475.1 Pyrodictium sp. | reverse complement strand
TTCCGGCTTAGAAAATGAGGTGAGAGACCCACTGCCCCGTAAAGGGGCGCGCGGGTTCGAATCCCGCCCCCGGCGCCACTATTAATTAGCTCAATTTGATTTTCGGATTGGCAGATTTATCCCTTGAAAACACAGCCATAGTTTTGAAATTTCTTAAAAAGTTAGCCACGCAAAATAGTTCGACAGGTTTGGGAGTAGTAGCCTCATACATACTTATGGGATTAGAATTGGTGCGGGGGGTGGGATTTGAACCCACGCAGGCCTACGCCATCGGGTCCTAAGCCCGACCCCTTTGACCTGGCTCGGGCACCCCCGCATCCAGGCCCAGGTGCTAGTTCCAAGACTACAACTATTATTTAGTGGGGTTTTGAGGATTACTCTCAACATTTTCAACCAACTTTTTTAGAATTTCATTTCTATCCCCTTTTACCACAAGTGCTATTTCTTCTGCAATTTTTTCAATAGTTGATCGTGTTATCTTGCCCTGCAAGTAGTGTTTTTTGAGCTTATCTTCATCGATTATTCTTTTCTCGTTACCTACTTCTACAACATCTACTTCGAGATCTATATATCTAAATCCATAGGGGGTTGGTTCTGGTGGAGTATTTATGTTGATATATCTGCCTTTTAGCTCGCCAGAGCGCGAATAATATGAATGTATTACTTTCCAATCACATGTGTTAACTATAGTCTCTATGGTGTCTCCAGGCTCTTTCTCAACACCTAATCCATCGTATACTCCTGAACTCCTCACAATTCTTCTCAGCCGAGCCTCTACGCAACAACTATCTTCTCTATCTACAATGTTTATCGATACTATTTCTGCAGGCCCTATTTCTAAGACCGTTCCATCAAGTCTTACATGTTTTATAATTATACGCTTGCGCGCATTTAGACGCTCTATTATGATTTCGGACAAAGCTTTGGTTAGAGGTTGTCTAGAAGCGCCATAAGCTAATGCTTTTTCTGCATAATCTACTATCATGGATTCATATTCATCCTGAAAGTTGGCCTTTATACTATGGTGATAATCTATTGTAGGTGTAACCTTCCCTCGTATGTCATCCATCATCTTTTTGTCAGGTAGAGCTACATCTATTATTACCAGCTTCTCGCCATGTTCGTAGACTCCAGGTGGCGCATCTACCAACTTCTTTTCAAGCTCATAGAGCTTATTTATTAGATCTCTAAGATGTGTTCGTAGTTCTTCTTCATCACCATGGTTAGCACTACTTCTCCAATGCACACTTACACCATTCTTTAACGCTTCCTCTGATATAACTGAAAGCTGTGCACGCCTATTTAAACTTCTTATATGTTCACTAAAGCTTACCTTAGGCGTTGAAACGCTTCTATAAACTATGGCATAGTCTCCAATTACTCTTGCACCAGGAACTCCCCGTGCATATTCACCTTCGAATATTGGTGCCTTTACGATTGATAGTGTTACTGTTTTACCTTCTTCACAAGCTTCAAACTCTACAACTTCGATTAGCACATCATTAAGTTTTGCAAAACATTTTCCATCACGTTTACCAATTATTTCAGCCCTAATAGTTGCGTGAAGACCTAAACGCGAACTCCAGTATACTGAGTATTTTAAGGTCTCACGTAGAGCTTGCACAACAATATCAACTTTTTCAGGATAGCCTATTACTAGCAACCTATTACGATCATCCGTATCTTTTACTGTAACATCGGCTGGAGCTTTTAATTGAGGTATGGCAAATCTCGACGCTATAATGTTTGATGCTTGAACTATTAGAAAACCTTTATCAAGAAACATTTTTGTTAATGCAGTTGCATAGATACCTCGCACTCTCACCCTTACTAGCCCTTCACTAGCTGTGCTAGTGTTCATTGAGAACTCCTCCCAGCTAACGTCATATTCTCAACCAAAAAATTTCTCGGCATACGATTATACATGATGCCATGTGTGTAGTACTTCACTTTCCTTTCTTAGGTTGAGGTACATAGTCTCTAACTGTTTCAAGTAATGTTATGACGTTCCATATCATGGTCCTTGCGTAAACAGGCATGTTTGGATCTTGACTTATCTCGTCAAGAATGCTTATAGCATTTGCAGCCCTAACAGCAGGACTAAGCGTCTCGTCGCGAAGCTGTTTTATAGCTTCAGTTGCTGCTCTTCGTATGTTTCTTGGTACGCCAGTATCGTTTATTATCCTCATTAACATTATTATTGCTTGCCTAATCTTGGCCTCGTTATCATATATTGGTGAAGCCATATCTACCACCCCACCGTACACACTCTTGTTCTAGGATACAAGACTAGTGTATACCCGAAATAGAGTTTAGCCCAGAGGTGACACAATGACCCCTCTTGATCGACGTGAACGAGAAAAACATGTCATTAAACAGATGGCCGATTTGCTTAGAGCTGGCGCAGCAATGCTTGCAGAGAGGTGCCCTGTATGCGGACTACCACTTTTCAGGCTGAAAAGCGGCGAGACAATTTGTCCCCAACACGGAAGAGTGTTCATTGTTAAAACCGAGAGTGAGTATCGTAAGGTAAGCGCTCAGGGTGTTTTAGAGGAGCTCGAAAAGCTTGCAACTAGAAAAGTTGGCGAACTAATCTCCAAACTAGAGAAAGAGCATAGTAGAGAGGTCATTGGCGAACTACGTGAATGGCTTAATATCCTCGAGCAAGTCGAAAGATTGATAACTATTCTAGACCATCAAAAGAAAAGAAGCGAATCAACGAGTAAACGAACTTAACAAACTATTTTAATCGATGCTAAACCTGTTGATAATGCTCTAACCTCGCCTATACAGTCGTCACATGCCTGCTCAAAAACATAGTTTAGTTTTACTCTATCAACTGTGATTAAAGGAATAGAAGTTAATACACATCCTACAATTATTACAGGATCGATATTGCCTAGCACAAGTGCTTTTGGGGCAACACCATATTTCTTCATAGCATATATGATGTAAGCCCCCACAGTACTACCGCGAACGCCAGGTGCTACAACAATCCTATCACGCATATTGCGTCCATCACGATATAACCCTGTGTTCGGATCAACCTCGCCATAAAATGATATAGGTTCTTTAACGATAAATAGCTTAGCTTTTGCCTCACCTTCAACAATAGTCCTTCCACTAATAACAAACATTTTAGCCATTACGTTTCAACCCTAAATATTGTTCCAGCGTAGATACTTTAACATTTAATCGATGTCTAACTTTTAAATAGAATGCCGCTTTCACAGAGTCTGTTGCAACCCTATCAACAAACTTTCTAACATCCATAACGACAGGGCACGTACCTGCTAAGAGTCTTACACCTCTACGCATAGCATAATCACGAACTTTAACCCACCATCTTCTGAGAATATAGTAGCCTGGTACACCTACCCATACCTCATACTTTTTTCTATAGATTGTCTTAGCTCTTTCAACCAATCTTATTACTCTAAACACCTCACCAAGAGTGATGTGAGGGCAGCCAGTATAAAACACATCGACATCTTCCACATTAACATCGCTGAACTTCTCGCGTGCCATTTCAACTTCTTCTTCATCAATCACGATCTTATTGTCTCCTTCGACTTTGCCAGACTCTGGCGATACACCGACAATCACAAAATGTGCATTGTGACTAAAGCTTGCATAAGCTGCTGCAAACGCTTTAAAACAAGTGAATCCGCAGCGCCATCCACCCAAACATTGTACCGCAGGTATTTCACTTGCTTTTTGCGCAACAAGATATCCTAGTAGACCTGCATCAACCTCGTTTTCCGGTCGAGGAACTATAACTTGGATCTTGGGCTTTCTGTTTGTTGCAATGTGTAGACCTGCATTATAGGTGACACCAGCTATAGCAGCTAACAGTGCAAGAGGACCTCCCTCCTTATTGGTATAAGCTCCGAAGAAGCTATTTGCAATAGCAACTGCACTAGACTCACCCCATGCTAAGTGTTCTTTAGGTTTAGGTCTTCTCAAAATATATGGTATACATGTAGCTGAAAAATGAAATCCCATTTTAATCAACAAATTTATTATCCTATGTTGTTCCTCAACCTCACTATACTCAACATCATAGTCTATTAGAGGTCTAGGATCTAATGGTACTCCAACTGGATTAAACGTTGCAAATACACGTACACGTGCACCTTTTTCAACAAGCTCTTCAATAAATTCGAGTCCAGGTCTTCCAATATTATTGTAAGATATGCCAGAAGCATGTGCATGAGATATGCTTACAAACCCTGAAGCTCCTAGAGCTCGTCCTACACGTTCAATAACGTTCAAGGCAATATCGTATGCATCATTCACGTTGGCCACGGTGCAACCCTCCTAAACTTATCCTCTTTGTTCGATCCAAGCGGTTTTGTAGCATCAATGCCAACCTTACACGTTAGTGAGTTTTGTGAGCTAGGATCGAGACTTGACCCTCTACTATCACACACAACTACTAAATCCTTATTCGCTTGAAATCTTGTAGCTATTGCCCATTCAACACTTAATGGGTTATCGATATCTATATCATCGTCAACTACAACAACGTGCTTAAGGCTTGGGTGGCCGGCAAACGCGGCTAGTATAACATTTTTAGCAATACCTTCAATATCTTTGCGTATACTAATAATTGCATGAAGCCAACTACCACCACCAAAACTCAGCCTAACATTAACAACATTAGGAGTGACTCTCGAGACAATATCATATATACTTGCCTCGCGTGGAAACCCCATAAATAACATGTGCTCTTTAGACGCTTGCACTATAACATGGTAAAGCGGCTCATAGATCTTATTTACATAAACGCTGACAGGCTTTAGAACAGGTTGGTCTCTCACATCATCGACAATACCTAAAATATCAACAAAAGGTCCTTCTGGAGCGTACTCACCGCCAAGCAACCCCTCTATGACTATCGACGCACCACAAGGAACTGGTATGGAGTAATTTGGAGTCAAGCACACTCTTAAACCATTTAATAATTTTGCTGCAATACCTAGTTCAAAGACGCCAAAAGGTGGTGAAGATGAAGCTGCTAAAAGCACCATCGGATGAACACCAATTACAACCGCTACAGGAAGTGGTTCCCGTCTTTTAAGCAATTGATATAGATGCCTAGGTACAACTCTAACTCTTGCATCATACGCTCCAACAACCATTACACGATGTACAGATGCATTGCATACACCATCTACACACGCTATGAATATGCTTGCCGTCATGTAAGGAGCTCCATCCTCAGCATATATCTTAGGGGGCATAACATTTTCAAAGTTTGAACCTAGAAACTTAAAATATTCGTTAAAAGATTCCTCTTTTAGTAAACTGGTTTTCGCATTTTTAAATGCGTCTAGGAATATCTTAAAAATATCAACATCGTTTTTGGCGCCGAACATTCTTTTCAAGTAGTTTCTATTGGGTAACAACCCAGATACGAATTTGCCTTTCCATCGCTTTTCAACTCTGTATGTCGTTGGCTTATTCACATTAAATAAGGTTTTTGCTATAGGTTCGGATACGCTGCCTATATCATCAGGATCTATATCAATTTCCTCAAAGTATTCGTCTATGGCTCCTGATGCTATATCGCGCATCTCTGTACACGCCCGCTTTCAACCATATCATCGGAGAGCTTAATAACACCAAGTATGACACCTTTAATTTCGCCTTGGTAAGGTGTTACTATCTTCATCCTCATGTTTGTATAGTCTATCTCCTTGACAATACCTATTGCTTCTTCTTTGCCACTAGGACCGATTATGCCTGCTAACACGTTTGCTTCATCACCGACAATATGTATGTATACATGCTTTGCTTTCTTTGCAACCAGTTCATCTATTGCCTGTTGACGAGGATATTGGTCGGCAACTATGTTTATTGCATCGTTAGTTTCTGAAGCAGCTACTACTCGTACACCGAGAATCGCTGATAGTTCCTTTAGTTCTTCAGCATCAAACAACCTACCAGAAAACAGGCATGAACCAAGTACAGGTGTTGTTTTAAGCTCTACAACTCTCTCATGCAACTGTCCTAGATAACGCTTGTAAGCTTCACTGCGCAATAGACGCCTTACATCTCTATCCCTAGTACGCTTAACTTTTGGAGAAGCTAGAAGATGTGCGCCACACCTAAGCGCGCTAAAGTAGTTTTTGAACATATCAACTAATATTCCCTCACAACCAACACAGATAGCCGCATCTATATCAGCATATCTAGCCATTTCAGCTTTGTATTCTAGAGCTGAAGACCCACTAACCCAGCCATCAGTATCAACAACAACGTAGTCTATACCTTCTTTCCTGTACTCCCAGACAAGATCTACAACAGCACCCACAATCCTCTTTTCAAATCTTTGTGGTACAATACTCCCTATAAAGCGTAACTTTTCAGCATATAGTTCTCTAAGCCAAAACACATACTTATCAACAGTTGCAGCCGATACACATGCTGGAGGACCAATATCAGCTTGCCCGACATCTGCATCTACCACTGCCACTTTCGCACCACGATACACAATACGATTTGCAATAAGTGCTGCAACACTAGTTTTACCAGCATCAACTGGGCCAACAACTATAAAGCTCTTACATCCAGAGTCTAATAGTTCATCCACTTTTGAAATCCAAGAGTCTAGAGGCTCTTCATCTACCTGAGGCTTCTCTATTGCTGCTCCATCACCTATATCAACTTCTATACCACATCCATCTACACATTTGACAGCATAACTACGTGTACTATGAATCACGACCTCGTTTTCCGGCATTAAAACTGCGCCTAAAACAATCACTTTACCTTTCGCTACACGTAGCTTGGCTGGACCACTTACCCGCACCAATTCTCCTACATCAAGCTCTATTGACACCTTCAAACACTCTTCACCTCAACACCTTTCCGAAGAGCTATAGCTATAGCTGACCTGACATGCCTAGAGACTTTAAGTCCACTGACTATCTTCTCTAAATAGAGGCTTTTTTCGTTAGTTCTATTCTCATCCACATACTCTAACCTATAACATTGCGATGCACCGATGTTTAGCATATGTTTGTTGCCATTAATACCTACTTTAACACTTCTCTTACGAGCTTTAAACATACACATTACATTATACAATTCGTCGAAAAAGGCCTCTAGACTGTAAAGTTGCCCCCAGTCAAGCAATACACCATCAAGTATAACTGCGTATGCCATTGAAACACCAGTGTCCACGCCAACTACAATCTCGCGAGCTATTCTATGTGAAAACTTGTAAAGTTTAGCTACAAGCTCTGTCAACATAAAATAGCGCAAACTGGAAGTTATAATATTAGAACAATATTCAAGCGACCTTGCTATATCTACTAGTTTTTCTTCAACTACACATATATTTTTATCAGTAATTACTTTTGAAAGACCCAATACTTCGACTGCACGAACAACACGTTCGTAAAATTCTCTACCACCAATAATTCTCCTTACCATCAAACCATGTTGTAAGAAGTTATACACTACCACAAAATATTAACTCTTCATCAGCCAAATGATAAGAATTGTATGGAGGCTGAAGAGGTAGAAGTCATGTGTCCCTACTAAAACTATTCACAAAACCGCATTTTGGAGTAGTTAGTGTTTGGGGAGAAGCTGGTGTTGGAAAAACTACATTAGCATTAATGATAGCTAAAGAACATTGTGAATTCAATAAATGTCTTTATGTTACAACTGAGGGGTTAGACTTTCTTAAACGTGCTATCCAACTAGGCTTGAAACTTGACAATCTCATTGTATTTGAGGCGTTCTCAATTGAAGAGTTGGTAGAGCTAACATCTGCATATACTCTTCATGTTTATCCTTTAATAATTGTTGATAGTGTAAATGCACCTTTACGCCTTCATAGTTCACCCAATGATTTTGCAGCTTTCATTTATGTGTTATCACGTTTATACTCAATATCACAACTATTTGCTGTAAACGTTTTCTTAACACTTCAAGTTAGAGGCGAAGAAGGTGATATTGTGCCTGTCGGCTGGAAGCCCGTAGCATTGTACTCTGACAAGATGATAAAACTTAGTAGATTTGACCATCAGCACCCAGGTCTACGCGTTGCATTTTATGATGATAAGAAAGAGTGTTTCATAATTACTGGCTCTGGACTTGAACCTGCTCCTTGCCCTCAGTCTCCTTCCTAAGGTTTTTGTTACTGTGTTCATCTACAGCCAACAAACCTGCAAGCTTTTTCATCATGTACCTGTACTTAACATATTTATCTTCTGGCGAAAATCTTGGTGGATGAGGCACATAGACTGTTTCACCACACACTGGACATTTATCTTTACGAAGAGTATAACGTCCACAACGCGGACATCGTCTTAAAAGCCATCTCAAACGAAGATCAACCCCCACACGAATCACTTTATCTGACAATTACTCTTTATATTCTCTCGTGAAGCTTATTTCAACGTTGAGTTTCTTTGCAAGTTCCTCCATCCGTTCCAAAGCTTTCTTGAGCGCTTTTTCAGCTGTTTTGTAATCGTTTGCAATTATCTCGATTCTATAGCGAGGTGCTCCTGTGGCATATATTTCAACTTCAACGTCCTTTGAAACACTTTTTGCAGTACTTTCTCCTTCAAGTAGTATCTTTCGTATGCGCTCTATACCATCACCTTCAAGCGTACGCAACACAAGCGTTCCAAATACTTTAACACGTCTTATCTCAATATGCCTTTTAGCTTCTTCCGCTATAACTTTAGCCCACTCCGGAGAAACGCCTGCCTCTAATAATGCTTCTTCACCTCTCATAGCAGCTTGCTCTAGTCCAGCCATAAGCTCTCCATAATAATCAACTATCTTGTCACCAGCTTCCTCATAGGCTTCATCGAGAGTTTTACCTAACTTTTGAGCTGCCAGCTCGAGTATCTTTTCTGCTTTTTGAGCGCGTTTCCATTCAATCATTTTCTTCTTACGTTCATACTCTGTTACTCTCTTCAAAGAAACATCAACATGTTTGCGCTTTTTATCAACTCTTATTACCTTAACAACAACTTTTTGACCCTCTTTAATAACATCACGAATGCTTCGTATCCATCTTGATGCAACTTCACTCCACGGCAAATACGCTTCAAGACCATCGTATTCGTCAAGTGCTAAATAAGCACCGTAATCATATATAGCTTTCACAGTACCAACAACAAGCTCACCAACACTTGGTAAATCTTTCTTCCTAGCCATACTAACCCCCCATAACGTGAATACAGGTAACCATAAATATGTATCCAAGGTAGAATTATAAAAGTAGAAAAATGTATTGAGTACAACTATAGTGTAAAGAGAAAATATTTTTTGAAAATCTAGCTATTAGCCTAGAACCTTAACTACTTGACCGAGGATCTTTGCTTTGCCACCCGTTGGCTCTGTAAGCTGTGTTCCGCATACGAGACATCTAACTCTAAATGTGGCATGACTAAACACTACTTGTTCGTTACCACACACGGGACATCTTACCAATAGAAAACGGCTACGAGGTTGTGGTATAAGTATCTTCAACTTCTTTGTACCCATATCTATTCACCTCTCTACGAGCTCGATTTTCTTCAACCTTATACCTTTACGATGTAATATGTATCCACAATTTTGACATTTTAACTTCAATACTATCTTCTTAGTAACTTTTGCAAACCTCTTTTGTCTAGGTTTACGCGAGCTACCATAGCCCTTTAGCTTAGCTCTGTATCTACGTTCGCCCGCTGCAAGAGCCCTGCGTTTACCATGCGTATATATTGAAACAGTATGTTTTGTATGGGTTCTACACCTAGGACAGTATGTCACTATCACCTTGGGGACTTTCAAGCCTTACTATCCCCTCCTTCACCTTCCCTGCTTACTTTGGGTAACCTCCCTATAAGTAATATTTCTACAAATCCTCCCACCTCTAAAAGCACTGCTTGAAGAGGCTCTACGCATACCGTGGATCCTTTCGGAAGTCTTATTCTTCTGCTAGGTAATCGAATCTCATGTAGTACCTTTACGAAAACGCAATCGCCATTACGGTTCAAAGCTAATCCTGCCAACAAATTAGCAATGCTCTCTTTAAACCTTTTAAGTATCCTACTCTGCTCAAGAACAAATGAAGATGCAATACCCACTGTTTTGCTGAGTATCGCAAAATAGGCTTCTACAAGTTTCTCGTTACTGACAACTTTATCTGATAACAGCGACAATGCTACTGTTTTGGACATTTCTGCGATAACGTCCTCTAGCTTTATTGGACGTCCATCTAATACGCTTTTAATACAATTCAACATGAATTCCAAACCTGACTGTTGAGACTCCAAGACTACTTCACCGCTACAAGTCCTCGTGCCATAAGATACACTGCTTGCGGTGCTGGCAATCGATAGCTCTCCCCTTTACGCAACTTTATACGTAGACCTAGTATGGATATGGGGGGAGTGTCTACTAATGCTACTACGGCTATCTTATCGTATCTTTGAAATGGTGATAGTTCTGGTGAAAGTTGGAAGCTATCTAGCTTTTGGGGATCTACTGGTTCCACTCTTAAACCTGTTTTGCCATGAAGACTGTAGGGTACTCGTATTAATCTCTTTATGTCAACTGTAACTTGTTCGTCAACGTGAATTGCTAACTCCTCTTTTGCATCATTAAAGATGTTTTCAACGATATCTCCAAAACGATTTTTCAATTGATTCCATGATATAATTTCATTTCTACTTAATACTCTTGCAAGATCCTTATTGCCGTACTTCTTTTCTGCAAGTAATACTGCAATTCTCCCAAGTCTACCTCTTAGACCACCCATAGCAATTGTAGGTGCAATATGCATTACACGTTTTTTCCTCTTAACATTGATTGGTGGATTAAGAGTTTCGTCAAGTAGATCTACCGCTTTAAGATAGTTTACAATTTCTCTTCTCTCAACCGATGAAGCTTTTGCCCATACATCATCAACATCCAAATATACTGTGACATGGAACCCCCTATTGCCTGAAAACTCTATTTTTATGTTGTGCTTGGGTATGCCCAACTCGTAGACCAGAGCATCATAGAGTTTTAATGCTTCAAAAGCCGCGTACCTCACACATTCCTCATCAATTAAGTCTATCTTCTCCCCATTCGATGTAGTAAGTTCTATGGTTTTATTCTGGCATACTGGTAGATGATCTGCATCTATATCGAATATCAAATCTGCGCCAAGCCAACCTTTCTTATCCATATCTGGTTCATCTGGATACTCGTACTTCGCGCTTGAATAATAGAAGTGTCTTGGGGCAACTGTTGAAAGTAATCGTTGTACCTCGTTGACCGTTTTAAATGAGAGATGCCGCTTATAAGTATCCGAATCCCAAGGTTGGTATGCAAACTCCCTCATATGAAAATCTTTAGGAAGCAAAACACGATTTTCAAGGTAATATGATCGGAAAAGGTGTCTTAGGAAGCGTCTTGTTTTATCCAGCTCCACGTTTTACCGCCTACTCAACTCTAGGTGCTATAAGAAAGCTAAATTTTGCGCCCTGCGGTAATTCATGCTCAATTAGCGCTGGCATATCAGTGCTAAACCTTATGTTTATTGCGTCGGCAACCCGTGCAGCACCTGATAAATCGCTAAAGTATTCAAGCGTATAACTTGCTGTTTGCTCACCTTCAACCTCAACTTCTAATAGGCTGCCACTCTCTCTCGTAAATACGATTTCTGCTTCACCAAGTTCACCACTACTTTGAACTACAAACTCATCTTGTGAAGCTTTAAACCTTAGAACATCGCCTATTAATTCTATGTCCTTTATCATGTCCCTATATGTATCACTCATTACTCTAACACTAGCTTTAAACTCTAATTGTGGTTCTGGCAGTTGTTCAGCTGTTATGTCTAGTGATGGGAGGCGAAATTCGCGATAGCCACGACCACTAAACGCTACAATAAGTTTTCCACTTTCATAGCCTAACTTTAGTTTGTCCTCTTTTCTTGCTCTACGTAATATTTTTGCAATATCCTCGAGATTTACTCCTATGTTGACCTTCTCTGTTACATCAAATTCTTCAAATGAATCACGAGGAAATCTCAAATCAACCATTACAACGTGTGATGGGTCCATAGCCCTAAATCTAAATCCTTCATCAGGATCTATGACAAAGACTCCTTCTTCAATAACCTTCGATATGGCTGAGATAACATAACGCCATACTCGTGCATCAAAGAATACTATGTGCAACCCTAACCCCCAATCATTGTTCTTATAAGCGGACTTTTTAGCAATATGGGTCTAAGTGTTGCTTGCTATGCATCTTTGCATCTCATTAACAATGTTTAGCCCTGATTGCACAAGTCTTAAAGCTCGTTCAACATAGGGTTTTGAGGAAATTGTATTGGGAGTTCTATGAAAAGCTTCGAAAATGTCCTCATAGAGTTTCTCAAATATTTTTTTAAGCAAGGGAACATAGTCTAGGCAATTGTGGTTAACACGGCTGCTGGAATCCAAACCGCTCCCCGTAAAAATAGTTCAGAAGTAAGAGGTGCATGCTAGTCATATTCTCTCCAAACATGTCCACATTTAACACATTTGAAGAAGCGTGTTGGTGGTTCATCAGCACGTCTTGTTTGGACGACCCAATAGTATGCTTCGCCATGACCACATTTGGGGCAGACAGCCCGAGTCTTCGGTAGTACTTCTACTTTCTGCTCCACTACTACAATGCGTTCCTTCGCACTATGTTGTATTCTTTGTTTTAACACTATACTCTCTTTCGAATTGCTAGTTTCTTCTCTATATCCGCACGAAGTGCAGTGCCAAATTATCCTGCCCTCAACATTTCTAACCAGCATCAACGAACCACATTGTGGACAGAACTTCATAATACATTCACCTTCGCTTTACCTACTACTCCTAGACGGGGAGTGTAATATTTAGTGTTCATGTTTATCAGCATTACTCTGATTGCCAACAACCATTAACCTCCTTTTAAAATGTAAATATTCATAGCAGAAGTTTTCCATAAAATTTCTTTGCCAATCCTCTACCTCTACAACGAACTTACAAATGTTCTTGTCTTGCAAAAAGTTTATTAACATCTCTGCTTCTTTCGATTCAATAAACCCGCAGTATCTAATTTCGCCTAGTTCTGGCATACTAAGTACATCGCTTAGCTCGTATAATATCTCCACAGTTTCAATCCTTGAACCTCTAAAAACAGCTACTATAAGCTCTTCGCCACATGCTGTACTAATTAGTAGTCTAGCTTCCTTTTTCACTAACCTCATTGAAGGCTTTTTCAACGCTCTCCTTAAACTTTTCTATGTCAGCCAATATTTCCTTTAACACTTGCTCAAGCAAATCTAATGGGTGAATGGTTCCATCAGTGACTATTTGAATGATAGGATTAGCTATAAGGGGGTGTGGAACATTATATGCTGCAAACTTTGTATGAGGATTTCTCAATGCGTATTTGGCTATAAGATTTGCCATCGAATGATCTTCGCCCTCAAGCTCGATTTCTACAGATTTTTCATCAACTTTCTTTATCTTCAGTCTTCCCATGCACCTCCACCCTACTGTGCGGTCTTAACATAACTGCCAGTTTTCTTAATGCTCTCCGCCACTCCTCTCTTAACTCTATCTTACCCTCCTCGTTTTCTACGAAAACACGCATCTTCAAACCAAACTCTAAAACCTTGTCTACGTCAACATCTAGACCAGCTGCAACAGCTGCTATCAGTCTTTTAATAGCTGTACCTTTAACCCTATACTTTAGCTCATCAACAATCTCGCCAATCCTTCTTGCAAGCTCTATAACTATATCAGCAGGAGCTGTAGTTCTCAGTACACCATCACTAATCTCAGCTTTATATCCTCGAAGCTCTAGTGCATAAACAAGAGCCTCGGGTGGAAAAGTTCTACCCGCCTCCTTGACTAGGACATCTATTGGTGCTTCACCTCTAACTCTTAGACTATGCAAGCCCCAAAGCTCTGCTACTACATTGCGTAGTCTTGCCCACGATTCTCTCATTTGTGCCTCGGTACCAACAAGTTCCACATAGAGTTTTCCTTTACTATAGCTTATTTCAGCATATGGTATTCGAAGTTCTTCGCTAATACGTTCAAGAATCTTCTCCAGCTCTATTCCGGGAGGAGGCGTAATCGTGTACAACCGCTTTTTTATCACCTTTACCATGCCGATATACTCACCCTCTGTCAACAAACATGTAGTAGGTAGAGACTTTTCTAAGTTCTCTGTTTCCACAGCGTTTACAAACTAGATGATCTATACCAGGCTTGCGATAGAGTATAGCACCACAATTAGAGCAGAAAGCTGCTACAACACCTAATTGAGGCTGCTTAATGCTGAGAAGTAGTGGGTGTTCATTGACAACTTGTACTCGTACAAAATCACCTAATCGTATTACTTGATATACACTCTCGATTCTTCGATCACTAGCTTGAGATAAGTGTAATACACCCGTAAAAGTCCCAGAAAGCCGCTCCATCTGCGAGTCAAAAACTAGTTTTATTAAAGCTAAATCTTCTCTAATGATACCGCTAACAAAACCGTAGTAGATCTCCCCACGCCGTGGAATCTTAAGAGTTGCTTTTATTGGTTCAACACGTATCCTCTTATTCCTAGAATCGATCCTAACCTTGCCATAGATAGCTGCTCTGATAACTCCATTGTCAACATATACTCCTTCTTCAGGCAAAAACTCCTCTATCGTTGCTAGAGGCTCTCCAGGCAATACAATTTTACCTTCAAGTTTTTGTAGTCTAGCTGCTGTCACGACCTCCTCCTCTGCATAATAGCCCCACAACCTCTGTGTAATGTATTTTCTTGCGATGTGTTTCATACATCGCTGGTATAGGAAATCTATGCTTAGAAATAATGCTACAGTTGTAACCTAAGATTTGCATTTGATTAATAACGTATATCGGGGAATTTTCGAAGCCACTGTGAAGACTGGCAATGGCCTTCGGCCTGTAAATCGTTATAGCATGTAGAAACTTGATATCTGATCCTCTACGCCCACTTATACCGAAGGGAGGATTTAATACCGCATAGTCAACCTTTCTCAAAGGTGTATGGAAGATGTCTGCTTGTACAAAATCAAGATTTGGTAGTAGAGCGTAAAGTTTAGACTTAACTGCATCTTGTATTGCATCTATGTCAATTTCAACACCTACCACATAGGTTGGAGTTAAGCATGCCACTGTATAGGCTAGCATACCTGTTCCGGAGCCGGCATCTAAAACAATATCGCCAGGCTTAAGCAAACCCCATATACTCATGACGAGTTCGATAGCTACCTCAGATGGTGTTCGATATTGCTCTAACTCTCTTTTAGGTCTACTGTAACGGGGAACATGTTGTTCCAAAAAAATTGCAAGCCTTTTCAAATTTACTACATCAGATAAACACAAATTTACCATGGAAATACATACCTCTTAACAAACCCTAAAACATATTTTAACTCACCTGGTGTTAAAAGGGGTGGCCTCATATCGCCATAATCATCTATGGCTAGCCTAGGACATGACGTAACTACTATAGCATCATATTTCCAAGGCTCCATATTGAGCAATTTTTCTCTAGACATTTCAACGTTGATATATAGATCATAATCCACATTGCTGATCTCAAGCATCCTCTTAACAGACTCTACAACTTCTCGCCTAAATTGACAGGTTTTTAAACCAACTAGTATTGCTACACGTTTAAGTTTTTTACTTCGAAGTTCCTCTAGTAGCCATAACCGCTTCATCAACACCTTCTGATACTGTTCACATACGTCTACACAATGACGCCTATTGTCGAAAGGATCAAAGACCAGTATCTTTGAACAATCTCCAACTGCGAGACATAAGCCTAATGCATGAAATAAGCCACCACCAACAACAATCAATTTGTCTATTTGACCATAGATTTGTGGAAGCGCACCATACCAACATCCTAGGATCTGTTCAGCTAGAACTAGTTTGCCGCCTAACATTTGCATAAGTTTGTCCACAAGCTGTTTGTGTTGTACAACATATGCTATTGCAACTTTTTTTGAATCACCTACACAACGTATAATCTCATCAACGTGCACTTCTATATTTTCAACATAATAACCTGGAACATAATATACTTCAACTCCTTTGAACTTAGTTTGAGGGCATAGGGGATAGGCAGTGTGTCCTACATGTACTATAACATCTATCCCTAGTTGCTTGGCATACGCATATCCAACGTCACATCCACCAAAAGCCGGATCAAGCCTTAAATAACATACTTTGACACCACACTTCGACTTTAACCACACTGCAATCTTGTCTAGTAGGCGTACCCAACCTTGCGGAGCTTCTAACATTACACGTTTATCTTTGAGAAACTGGCATACATTGCTAAAGTCAAACACGTATCCTTCTACTTCGAATTGTAATTTTGATGAATGCATTCTCGGAAAGAGCCCAATTGCAAAACCATTAGGGAGAGAAGCTATTGAATTACCGGTAGCCCCTCCTTAAGTGGTTTTACTCTTATCCTAGCCGGCAAAGGAAGTTTTGATGCAGCTCGTCTTAATGCCTCCTTTGCATGCTCTATGTGTTCTTTTTTCACACGTACCTCTACAACAGCTTGCCCTGGATATACCCTAGCAGCTAAACCTACTGGTTTACCGAAGGCTTGTCTCATGCCCTCCTGCAATCTGTCTGCACCTGCAAATGCCATCATCTTGTTCTCGCGAAGCACGTGGTGCGGGTAGACCCTAATTCTCAACATATAGTTTTGGTCACCAATTGTCGACGACAAATACTTATGTGCCATCACACGCGCTGCCTCTAAAGCGTTATGTCGTATCTGTCCGCGTTCTAACACGTATAGTTCTAACACATAGTCGTAGTCGCCATGCACATTGCCCATGACAAACTTCTGTATCTTTGGTGGTGGTGCACCGTGGATATACTCTTTACGCGTATAGGGTGGTCCTGAGAAATTCTTAGCACGTTTCTTTGTGAAACATCTTGCAGGTTTCTGGGTACCCATGAGGCTAAACCCTTACACACTCTTGCTAATGTAGGGGTTAAAATCTAGTTCTACGACGCGTTTTACTCTAGCACAAGTATTTTAGGCCAAAGATTGCCATGCGCAACAACGCGCTCATGAACAATATTATATCCTAGCTGTGGTGCTATCTGCTTTACATATTCATGCTCTGTAGTTATTATCACAATATTTTTGTTAACAATTTTTCTTGCAACCTCAAGGAACTTTCTATACACCTTTCTGACACGCCAAGGGTTACCAAGTCTTATGCCGTAAGGAGGGTTCGACACTATATGATCAATGGCATTTTCGCCAAACTTTTTATCAATATCCCTTGCATCTAGCACAAAAAACTTTATCCTCTTATCAACTAGAGCAGCTTTAGCATTCATTATAGCACCTTTTACATGTCGTGGATTAAAATCTGAACAATATAATTTGGCATCTTCGAATACATAGGCTGCTTCTATAGGTATAGTACCTCCACCACACATTGGATCCAAAAGGCTTTCCCCATCACGCATGCCAGATATCCTTATCATTGCATAGGCTAGTGTTGGTTTGAGAGCAGCTGGATGCTCGTAAACTCTGTAACCCCTCCTATGCCATGAAAGATCTCCTCCAAGTTCGATTGAGACAAACAATTCATCAAATATTAAATCTATAGCAACTATGACGTTTGGGTAGTCTAGATCTACAGGTGGTCTATGCCCATACTTAGACCTAACAACTTCTATTATAGCATCACCAGCTACCTTTGCAATCTCTAGTGATGTGTACTCATGTTCGCCAACACGTTCTGCTCGCACTGCAAAGGTTGTCCAAGGATTTATATACTCGTAAAAAGGCAGCGATGCTACAAGCTCTCGTATATTTTTCAAACATTCTTTTTCTCGACAAACGTTTTTAGTATGCAGAAGTAGAATTCGTGCTCGGTGTATACTTCTAAGCTCACTTACAAACTCAAGCAAATCCTCATCAACATCGATTATCACGCGACCTCTACCTTCCCTAACCTCAACAACTTTAGCGTTAAGTTTAGCTACAGACTCATCAACTACTACATCCTCTATACCTGGATTTGTCAAGAGCAACAACTGCATCTATCTATCACCATTTTAACCTTCTTAAGTAGATGGTATAGTTGAGCAGCTTCAACCCTAGTTGCAGGCCCTTTCACCAATATGTGCGTTATAGCAGGTACAACTTGCTCTAACTTCCCTCTATCATTGTAAACTGCCAATACTAATTCCTCAACGAGTTTTCTAATGGCTTTGAGCTGTCTACCTTCTACTGGATGTAATCCTTCAATCATATTAGTTGTTGTACGTGCAACCCAAAGCTCGTAAAGAACAACTGCTATAGACTGAGAGAGGTTTAAAACAGGGTACTCTGGATTTGCTGGAATATGGACTAGTACATCACACATTCTAAGCTCTTCTCTGGTCAAACCTGTACTCTCTCTGCCAAAGACTACGGCAACATGATTATACAACTTGGCTATTTCGGCAAATCTTCTTGGAGATAATGGTATTCGCAAAACATCTCTATCCGATATCCTAGCCGAAGTGCACGCTGACACTTCAACATCCTTCAGAGCTTCACTCAAACTATCAACTATACTAATCCTACCAAGTAGGTCTTTGGCATGTGATGAAAAACGTATTGCTTCTTCATCATCTATACGAGCCTTTGGGGAAACAAGAAATATTTCTTCAACCCCAAAATTTTTTGCAGTTCTTACTGCTAAACCTAAGTTTATCTCACCCTCTATACCAACTAGTACAAGTCTGACACGCAATCCGCTCTACCTCCTAAATACAGTACATACAAGCTTTTCGAAAAAGAGGTGTTTAGTGCGAATAGCTACTAGTTTGAACCCTAAATTTGTAGCAATTTCGAAAACCTGGTCTAAGGGCCCACTTAGGCTAGAAAATACTACAATGAGTAGACAATGCTTCCTACATCTCTCGGCAAACAATGTAAACGTGCGCAAAACTTCGTTCAAACCGCCACTCCAAGCCAATCCTAGTAGACCTTCATCCGAAACAGGTAAATATGGAGTGTTGTAGGCAATGGTGATACCTTCAACGCCACAGCGTAAGAACAACATATTGTCTGATTGAACAACATCAATAAGATGCCCTAGACCATTTCTTCTCACATTTTCTAATACACATAAAACACTACAAGGGTTTATGTCAACACTCAAAATGTATGAGTAAAGATTTAACGTTGATATGTAGATGCCTACAACACCTGTACCAGCACCCATATCAACAAATACTCTACTGCTCTGTCCACATGCTACTTGTTTGACTACATCTATCAACAACCATGTGTCGTCTGAAGGTTCATACACTTCAGAACATATTGCAAGTTTTATAATATTGTCAAGTTCGATTACCTTATCTATTGTACCATCACACTTATACATTGCTACTCACACAAACTTTTCTCGCAATCTCCAAGAAAACCTCTAGAGGTAGCTCATACACACGCTTATCTCCCAAATCAATTTCAAAATTAAAGCACTTCTTAACCATCTTCTTTGCAAGCTTTCTTCTCCCAGAAAATAGACATTGGGTAACACGTTCGAGACACTCTAACAATTTTCTATCAATTCTCCTTTTAGGTTCTAAAACCACGAATCTCGAGTAAACCTTGGGAGGTGGTGCAAAGCTTTTAGGACCATAAATACCGCCGAGTTTGACATTATAACATGCACTAATAAGCACAGTTATTCTTCCATACTCATTTGAACCAGGATTTGCAGCCAGTCTTTGAGCAACCTCTCTCTGTATAAGTAGAACTACTTTCCCACCACACCACCTAGCAAGCATCGACAATAGTGGTCCAGTGATATTGTATGGGATTGCACCGTATACCACATCGAATGCATCTAATCTCACTGGCGGACTAATAGCATCTCCTAAAACAACATCTACATTTACTTGAAACTGTAAATTTTGCAGATAAGGTGTAAATCTAGAATCTATTTCAATGCCGACAATATACCCTACACAATCATTCAAAGCCAATGTTATAGTACCATATCCTACGCCGATCTCAAGAGCTTGAAAAGAGCCGCAAACATACCTCGCAAATTCTGTTAAAGCACGTCTATCCCTTAGAAAATGTTGTCCAAGCTTTTTTAATGGCTTAATCACTTTCTATTTTCCTCCCAAAGACTTGGTCTACCCAACTTTGCATATATTCTATCAAGATATCCCAAGTATGTAGCTCCTGCTATTTGCGCTTGCCTAGGAGGATGCACAAATAGATAATATCTCTCATTACCTTGCAACTCACTAATTATTCGTTCAACTATTACCTTTACTGGATCCACCTTTGCGCGTGTCTGTATATCTTCAAAACTTTCAAAAGGTTTTTGCTCTCGTGCCTCAAGGATTCTCATCAATGTTTTCTTTCCAACACCAGGTAGCAATTCGAGACTGTGCATTCTAATTGTTATCGCGTCTGCTATGTTGAAAAACTCTACAAAGACACGCTCATTCTTCTTAACAATTGTTTCGAGTATTTGCGGCAACATATCTCTCGCAACAGTTGTTAAATCTTCATACTCTATTTCAGCATCAATACGTGATATTTTGTCTCTACGATAGATCTTACCATCAAACTCACCTTCTGGCCCCACATAGACGCGCTCTCCAATGTCTATTTGAACCCCTCGCCGAGGAAACCCTTCAAGCAACATGAAATAATCTTCACCTACTAATTGTACAAGTTCACGATTTCTGTGATGTGGATGCCGATCTGTGGGATTACCCATTGGCAAATAATCTAATACGTAAGCATAATATTCACGTGGCTTACGACGCTTATGCCTCTGCAACAGAGGACACCTTCCCTAAATCTTCCATAGGCTCACACTACTAAAACACTATTGCATTATTACACCACATTCAAGATTAGGGTTTAGAAAATAGTGAGTCAATACAATTCAACCGATATGTAGTTATCACGATACTTGAGTTCAAGATTGGGTTTTTTCGCTACTCTTTATACAAGTATTTTTCAACAGTTCAATTATCTTCTCAAGTTCTTCTGTTTCGAGCAGCCTTTCTTCAAAATCCAACATCACACGTATCTCATCTATAGTACGTGGAACAAGAGAAACTATCATTGATGCAGTTATATCCTTTAGACCAAACTCGTTTCGAAGCTTTTCATACACTTGTTTCGCGACATCAGGATCGCATTTAGTGAATGTTGAGAGGTACGTCATAGTACGCTGGACAAGAGGAGACTCTTCTCCTACTCTTACATTTTCTTCGAGCAGTTTTTTGGCCAGAGGAACTGGTATATATTCAGCTTTTAAAATCCTCAATAACCTCTACCTCCAGTCAAATCAACTTACATTCAACTCTGTTTACTACCACTTAGAGCTTCTGGTGGTACTGGTCTTAGATGTTCAGGGCGTATGAAGAGAGTCTTTATCTTACCTCCAACTCTAACTTGTACTATGTAGGCTTTACCTCTTTTACCAACGACAGTACCAACTTTACCGTGATATCTACGATGGGGCATTCCTTTCATGACTGAAGGATTTATAATTATGTACACCTTGTCTCCCGGCTTGTACTCATACATTAGCAAACTTAGAGGTGGGACTGCTCCTCTCTCCCTGATATGTTTGCGTAAAAGTTTTCTCGTTCTATGTCTGAAGCCTCTCGAAGCCTTCATTGAACCTCCCCCTTACTTGGTGCCACCTCTTCAACTGCTACCACGTCTAATTCTGCACAATATAACTCTTCTCCCACAACTTCTGCAAAACTTGGAGTGGTGTCTCCCCCATCACCGTCTATAAGCTCCTTTACATACAATCCTCCTTCACATCTTATAAGAGCTTCAAAAACTCTACTGCTAATCGGCTTAATTTTAACGTTATAGACTCTACGTTCTCTTACGACATCAGGTCTTCTATGTCTTACTCGCCTAGGAGTTCTCTGCCTAACTACAATGTTGTCGAAGTATTCTTCAAGTTTTCGAAGTTTATCACCGTCGATATTTCTACTAGCTACCACTAAAGCTCTATACGTTTTCACATGCTTAGCCTTTTCACCTTTTATCTTTCTCACATGTTCTCTGTTAGATCGTCCAACAAGTTCTACACTAACAAGCCCTCTACTCCAATGATTTACATACTCCATAGCCTCTTTAACACTTATGTCTCTTCTTTTAGCCTCTTTAATTTCTACCACCATAGGACGTCCAGTACCAAGCATTCTAACATCAACATCTTCTCTACCAGCAGCATGCAACACCAATTGCGTTCCATCATATAATTCTAATAATGGTAGTAATGCTTCTTCAACCGAGAACGGGCATCTCTTTACCCCACGTCTTGTAATCCACGTGGATTGCGATACACGTCTACCTATCTTCCAATACCTACCTTCAAGAAGTAATGGTTGGAAACGTAGTGAAACTTGCAATAGCGGAAACCACACCTCAACAACCACATCAGGGTAGTTAAAGTCGGGTTTTAAACCGAGCTGCGACTGTATTATCTTGCTGACTTCCCTCTTTAGTTCAGAGCCAATACTTTCAGCATATTGAAGCCCATACTCAATTCTAAGATGTTCTTCTAGCCGCTTTACATTATCATCAACATGTGCTGCAACAAGAAAAGTTTTCACCCTATACCCTCTCAGTTTCTCCACAGCTTGCTTACCTAATTCAGCTATCACTTTATCTAATTTTGATCCGCAAATCACACAGGGTCTGAAACTTACTTCTTGCCCAAATACAGTCTTATACAAGTCTTTTACTTGTTCTCCTATATTCGGCGCAAATTCTTTGAGGAGTTTCTCTCCCTCTTCCTGACCTTCTCTAATCATTCTATGAATAGACATTACTATAAGTCTTTTAATCGTATCACCACGTTCACGATTGCTCCATCCTCGCCCCAGTAGTGCAAACATTCTACCAAGACAGTTGTCGCAGAGAGCATTCTCATGTAGTAGCCTCATAGCTTTCCTAAGGATCCATTCAACGTTTCCAAGTATAACATCATCTACCATGCCAATAACCCCCTTCCAATAAGATCGCCATTGCCGCACCAATATACCATGTGTAAATGTTTTTATCGTTAATTTTCAGCAATGGGAAATCATCAAAAATTATGTTACAACATGTCTCTTCTTTGCCATATATAATCTCAGTCCATCTGCAAACTTTACTTTCCTCAAACAAAGGTTTGCTAGACAATATAATTTCTGCTCCTGGCATTCGCCCTTTACGAAGCAAAGCTCTGACGAAACCTATGCAACTGTCATCATCTACTCTCAACCCTTTCACTTTTCGACCATCAATAGTTATAGCATAGTTAGCGAAACTTACAACTATTCGAACATTAGTCTTAATGCTGTTTGACCGCAGTAAGATGTATGCTATTGTTCTGCACAAGTGTAATTGTAATCTCTTATCTTTTGCGAGGTCTGTTAGAGAGTTATTTTGAGCTAAAATCAGGAATTTGTATTCTTGGCAGTATTTTTCCATATTTTGAGATAAGTTTTTCAAGTATATCTTTCCTCTTCTTCAGCTGTTTTATCATCCTATCTAACGACTTATAATAGTTGATTAGCTCTTTTACATCTTGTATATCAACGCCAGCACCAATGGCTATTCTCTTCATTCTTGACTTGTCTATTATATTTGGGTTATCCAATTCTTCGTAAGTCATTGAATTGATTGCTGCAAGCCATTTCTCTATCTTCTCTTCGCCAGTTTTTGCAACCGAATCTATGGAGTCAACGAATATGCTAAATCCAGGTATCATTTGAAGAATCTTTTTGAATGGACCTAGCTTCCGTAAGGTCATAAGCTGCCTATATATTATGCGGAAACTTACCCTACCTTCCAGAAGTTCTTGTGCTGCTTTTTGCAGACCTTCCACGTCTAGCGATGCTAGTCTCTCAACACGTTCAAGCAGTGATTCAATATCTCCTAGTCCAAGTATTCTAGCAACAAACCTCTTTGGATTAAACACTTCAAGTTCTGTTATATCTTCGCCTACACCAACAAACTTGATTGTAGCACCTGTAGCTACTACAGCCGACAGTGCACCTCCACCTTTTGCTGTACCATCCATCTTCGTGACTATTATGCTACCTATAGGCGTTGCCTCATGGAATCTTTTAGCTAGATCGTATGCTTTTTGCCCCATGGATGCATCTATTACCAGCATTACTTCATCAGGGTTAATAGCTTCAGCTATCTTCTTCATTTCTTTAAGCAACGCCTCTTCTTCTCCATATCCATGCCTTCCCGCAGTATCCACGATAACTATGTCTGCACCCTTCTCAATAAGTTCTTTTACACCCTTTTTAGCAATTTCTATTGGGTCTTTAGATTTTGGATCCCCATAGAACAACGCTTTTGTCTTCTCAGCTAACTGTTTAAGTTGATCATACGCGCCTGGTCTATAAGTGTCGGCTGCTACAAGTCCAACACGATAACCTTGTGATGCATAGTAATATGCTAGTTTTCCGGCAGTTGTCGTTTTCCCGCTTCCCTGCACACCCACAAGCATTATAACGTAAGGCTTCTTTGACGGTTTTACGTTGGGTGTTTTATCGCCACCAAAGAGGGAGACAAGCTCATCGTACGTTATTTTTATTAGCCAATCTTTCTTCGAAATGCCAGGTGGAGGTTCCTCCTTAAGCGCCTTTTCTCGTATTCGTTTTGTTAACTGGAACACAATTCTAACATTTACATCAGCGCTTATCAATGCCCTTTGAAGATCCCTTATATACTCTTTAACTATTTGCTCATAAGGACCTGTAGCACCAATAAGCCTTTTAATAGCTTTCCTAATATCGTCTAATCCCGGCATGTACCTCTCCAAGTCCTAAAGTTTATCTTTCAAGGTCTCTTATTAATTCGCTTGCAAGTTTTTCCACTGTTTCCCTCAATATTTCAGCTAGCTGCTCCTCACTAACACCAATTAGCCTTGCAACCTCCCAAGCCGGTTTACCTTGTATGACAAATGAAGCTAAAGCTGTTAATTGGTTCATATTGAGCATTTTTAGTTTGCATTTAATTGCTGCTAGTGCAATAAGTATCAATATCGCATCTATCGCATATTCTGGATAATCTTTACCTTCGAGAAATCTTTCTAATCTTAAACGTTGATACGTTGTGAGTTGCCAAGGAGCTTCAACATCCTCCTGCACACAAGGTTGTTTTGCTAGTATTTCGGCAATCCTCTCTGCCGGTAGATCACGGTATACGCTAGCACCACCATAAATTAGCCTTGCAATCATATCCATGTAGATTTTATCAATATTTTGCCTAACATCTTGCGTTAATGGTTTTAGCACTGCTATGTTTTTCTCTCCAGTAAACCTATTATATCTTGCTGACACATGGATTACCCCATAGCCGTTTTTAAGCCAAAATCCTACAACATCTAGGTTTGAGAAGGTGGCTCCAATTAGCTTATAGCCATTAACCATCAAATTTTCCTCAACACATTTTAACAGTCTTGACCCTAAACCTCTTCTCTGAAGCTGTTCTAAGACAGCTATTCTCACTATCCTAGCTAATTTTTCTCCTTTCAAGTTTGGCGATAGCCTATCGAGTATGTCTGTTAGAACCCGTTTCTCTGCTTTATCCTCTAGTGAAACCTCGGTTACTGCAACAGGTTTTTCGCCAAATGCAAGTATGTAAATTTTTATCCATTTTCCAATGCCGTCAAGGAGTAGCTGCAGATCATCTGGACTATTTCTGTAATGTGCTTGGACAAGTATTGAATATATTCTTCGAAGTAGCTGCAAATCATCTAACCGCTCAACTTCTATACATGAAGTTGTAGATGGAGTTGCTATGTCTATGTCTTCGGGAGGCTCAACATCAAGCAAGAGTGTACTGTATAGCCATTCTTCAAGCGGATCTCCTTCAGGATACCGTATTGGTGTTTTAAGCTCTACTATGAGGGGTGAAGGTAGAATGTCGTTTAGCTTATGTGCTAGCCATCGACCACTACCTTCATACCCATGTATTGTTGTAGCAGCAAGAATTTTACGTGCCCGCATAGCTATTCGACGCAATCTTGCAGGCCCAAGAGCAGCTGCTTCATCTACAACTGTAAGAGCTGAAAGATACTGTTGGCTTGGAGGCTCATAATGTACTTTAAACCAGCCACCTTTAACACCTTCATAGAGTCTTCCTGGCCCCCAAGCCTTATACTGAATCCGAGCAACTTTCAATCCACGAACCAAATGCGTGAAGAGGTTTTGAACGCTATAGATGGATGGAGCAACTACTGTTACATCTCCGATTTTCTTTCTAACTATCAAATAGGCTAATGCTAGACCTAATGCTGCACTCTTACCACGTCCTCTATCCCCCAAGATTACAAGTGAAGAAGAACGAGGCTCTTCAAGCACCTCTAGTGCTGCTTGAACAGCCCTAGCTTGTTCTGTTGTTGCTATCAGTTTACAAAGCCATGTTGGCAAAGGTTTTAGACATTTTACCCTAGGTTTCCTTGAAGGCCTTTGTAACATAATGTGCTTCGAAATTATCTTCTGTTCGTCTAAGTCGACGATAAGGTGGTTCTTTGCCTCACATAAACGCTTTTTAAGGTATGAAGCAAATCCATCACATACTGAGATGCTTGGACACCATTTATCCCATGTAGGCCCTGTTAAGACTAATAGTCCACCTCCAACAACCATTTCTGACGCAGCAGCTAATATTGAGGCTCTTAACCCTTCATATGTATCTATCACAACTACATCATGTTCTTCGCCAAGTCTCTCTACTATATGCTCAGCAAATACAAAGTCCCAGTTCTCGAGAATACTACGTGCAATATCAACCGACCTACCTGGCCAAAAAACGAGAAGTGGTTTTCGAGCCTGCAATGTGCTTAAAAGACCATACACTTTGCGAGGCTCACCTAAGACTACTAGTAACCCTCTATATCCACTACTTGCAATAGCCTTATAAAATTCGTCAATTTCTTCTACTATCACGATTCACTCCCAAGATTTCGATAACCTAGTATATTCTACCCTTATCAAGTTCAGCTAGAAGCTCTTCAAGGTCTAGTGTACCTATGCCAACCATGTAGTCTGCTGCACCATATGTTATCAACAGTTCATTACGATTTAATTTTGCAAGACCACAGGGGAACACAACATACGGTCTATCTCCATAGATTTCGTAAGGTTCACGAGGTTCCATAATGTAGTTGGGGGTTATAGCTTCAATTACAATACCTTCCTTCTCGAAACACAATTGTACAGCAAATACGCGATAGACTTTTTTGACAGCATCAACAGCATGAACTAGTGTAACTATCCGTTTAGCATCCATCTTTATAGGAGGTGTAGCCCAGCCAAGCTTCTCTTCAAAACTGGTATGAGGCATAACCCAGATTGTATCACGACTTTCTACTTCAATAGGTTCCTTTCCAGGGTTTTCAATAAGCTTTAGTACCTTCTCACCATCAACCTTGCTAATGGTTAAATAGTGATACTCATCTGCTAAATGTGGTCTATGAAATATGTATACGTCATTACCAATGATGACGAGAAATGCATCCTTGTCACTTATCAACTTCTCTCTTAACTCACTAGGCAGAGTGTGAACTAGTACGCGTTGCCAACGTTCTTTCCATCTACCGTTTTGGATTCTAACCGCAGTAATTGGAAGTGTTCGTTCCCTCCGAATAGCAGGGTTAAAGTAATTGACTGTTCTTCCTGTATAAGTTGCAACCAATCTTCCATTAATGCTGTATACACGTGGATCTTCTACACCCCATATATCATATTTTGTAGATGGTATTATTTCAGGTTCAGCTGAGTAATAGTTAATGTTGACATATCCGTAAATTATATCGTCTACTGGTACATCTATTCTAACCACTGCAGAAGCATACATGTAGTACCCGACAACTATTCTCGCGTAGATGTGTGCAACATCACCCTCTACATCAACGCTAGCATTAAACACTGCTGCAGGATGACCTGCAGGATAATCACTTATATGTATTCGATGAGGAGATAGTACACCAAGACGACGTACTATATCGCGAGTAGATGGTCTTCTTAGCTTTAGTACATCTTTAAACCCATATGCCTTACCAAATTTTTCCTCTCCTACGAGCTTGGAGCTTGACATGAGGCTTTAAATCCCTAGCTCTGCTCTACCACACTCTACTAATAAGTTTAGGCCCATTTCGACTGTATAGGTTACCACAACATTTCAAGCAACTGTCCATGAAGGGATGGTGTTATCGTGGGTGATACGTCATGCATACAAGCACTAGCAAATTATCTGATGGGGAATGTGTGCAGTCGCCAGTGGAGGTTAGCTTATTAGACTATAAGCCAGCTAATGTCTGCGTTTTAGCGGCCATAGCACGTGTGTCAGCCTCTAAAAAATCTTTTGAAGAGGCTATGAAAATAGATGAAAAGGAATGCAGAAACTGGATATTGGAGGTTATCCATCGTGGACATACGAGCGTGCTAGAACATGCAGTCTATACTTTTGAAGCCGTATGCAGTAGAGTTTGCTCGCACCAACTTGTACGACATCGTATCGCAAGCTACACACAGCAAAGTATGAGGTATACCGAAGGTTTTATGAGGAAAGCTATACTGTCGCTTGCCAAAGTGGTTGGAGTAGATGTGCCTCCAAAACCACGGGAAAAGAACGACTATCTGGCCTACGCAAAAGTTGTAGAGGGAGCCCTCAACATATTAGCACAGAAACGAAGTACTTCAACTAACAGCAGCGCCTTAGACGGCCAGCTACTAGAGATTGTAGATGCTCTCTCCCAAGCCTTCACCTACAATCCACTATGGACTTTAAAGCATGTGCTTGAAGCAACATATGCCTACTTGCAAGCATTACACCGGTATTACGTTTTACTCGCAAACGGAGCCCCTCTTGAAGATGCACGATACGTGCTCCCAGACGCGATAAAAACCCGGATAATCTTCACCATGAACGCGCGAGAACTTCTAGAGGTCTTCCTGCCGCTCAGAATGTGCAGCAAAGCACAGTGGGAGATCAGACAGCTAGCCTGGAAAGTGTGGGAGCTGCTAAACAAGGTCCACCCAGAAATATTCGCATATGCAGGCCCAAGATGCATCCTC
>DQUB01000018.1 GCA_015662475.1 Pyrodictium sp. | reverse complement strand
TTAAAGACAAGGATATGTTTGAGACTGTTGAAGAGGTTTGGGATCGGCAAACGCTGCTAGCAGCGTATGAGGTTATGAGGAGGCTTCGAATAAAGAGATTTGCAGGTGTTGTTAGTGCTGGTAAAGAGGCTAGAGTGTATCGAGCTATAGGCAGAGATGGTACAGAATATGCGGTCAAGATATACCTTACCATGACAGCCGAGTTTAGAAAGAGCATATACAAGTACTTATTAGGTGATCCTAGATTCCAGAATGTTGACACCACAAATACTAAGAAGCTGTTCTTTGCTTGGGCGCGTAAAGAGTTTAGAAATCTGAAGAAAATGTATGAGGTTGGAGTTAGCGTTCCTACACCCTACCTTGTCTACCAAAACATAATAGTTATGGGGTTTATAGGGAGGGAGGGAAAACGTGCTCCACTGCTTGTTGAGATAGGACGTGAACTTTCTGATGAGGAGCTCTACAACATCTATAGGCAGGCCATCGAAAACTACAAGAAGATCTATTGCTGTGCAAAACTTGTGCATGCCGACTTTAGCGAGTACAACATAATGTATCTTGATGGGAAAGTCTACATAATAGATGTTGCTCAAGCAGTACATATAGACCATCCAAATGCAGAAGATTTCATGAGACATGATCTTGAAAACGTGTATAGGTTCTTTGGGGAGAAACTCGGTCTAGATATACCTGAGCCCCCGAAGCTGTTGGAAGAGGTGAAAGCATGCAAAATACAGTGTCGGGAGAAGACGTGATGAAGCAACGTAGTGTGCCAGGTCTACTGCGTTTGTACGCTAAGGTGCCACCTGATAGAGTTGGTGTGCTGATAGGAGAGAATGGTAAGGTTAAGCAGGAGCTTATGAGGAGAACAAGGACCAAGATAACGGTAGATAGTAAGAGTGGCATGGTTATAATTGAGCCGGAATCACCAGACGTACCCCCATTCATGGTCATGAAAGCACAAGAGTTTGTCAAAGCCATAGCGTATGGTTTTAGCCCAGAGAAAGCCTTTAGAGTGCTAGACGAAGACCAAGTGCTAATGGTGATAGACCTAAAACAACTTGTAGGCGATTCTCCAAACCATCTCCAGAGAGTAAAGGGTAGGATTATTGGCGAGAAGGGAAGAGCTCGAAAGACCATTGAAGAGTTGACGGGTACCTACATATCAGTCTACGACACATATGTAGCGATAATAGGTGACTATGAGTCAGCGCAAGCAGCAAAGGAGGCTATAGAAATGCTGATACAGGGTAGACAACATAGTACTGTGTACAGGTTCCTAGAAAGAGTAATGTCTAGGATAAAGAGGGCTAGATGGACAGAGCTTTGGGAGAAAGAGCTACCCATCTAACCCCACTTCCCACACCCATCTTTTCCAGGGTATGATGTAGGCCAGGATTAGCCGAACACAGGAGATGTGGGATCTCCCGAAGGCTGACCCCCAACAGGCCTAAACAAGCATGCTTTGCTACAACATATTCGTTTTACACCCCGTTACCAAAAATTTGTCAAATCTTTTTGAGCTTATGCGTATCTGTCTTAACGGTTGACAGTGTGTTAGGTTCTAACCATGTGGTGTGTATGTAAGATCTTTTTCACAATCTAATTTGCTGTTGGCAGAGCTCTATTTGAGTGCGAGTTTTAATCTACTACGGTCATTTTTAGGTTGGGGAGAGTATGTCTATAAGTGAGGTTAGGCTAGAAGTTGCTGAGGCTAGGCAGCGTGATGTTGGCCGTAAGATTGCTAGAATTAGTCGTGAGGTTATGAAAGAACTTGGTGTTGAAGTTGGCGACTTTATTGAGATTG
>DQUB01000085.1 GCA_015662475.1 Pyrodictium sp. | reverse complement strand
CTATGTCGCCGAACCTGTATTCCCCATCTAGTACGAGCATGTTGAGTCTATGGCCGAGCTCTCTAGGTTCTCTAGGAGCTGCGTGTACTGGCTCTACATCTTGTAGCCTCTTTTTCCTCCTCAACTCGTGCTCTAAAGGTGTTGGCTGGTGGTGGGAACAGCCTATCCTCGAAATAGTGTCTGTATTGTGTGAGAGTAGTGCTTTTGAGACATACTCTACAGTTCTTCGGAGAACACCTTTTAGAGAAGATGCTGGTATTACTGGTATGTTGTACTTTTGACGATAGACTGCTAGTGTTGCAACCTCAAACTCTACCACTAGGGGTATCCGGATAACCTCCAATACATCCTCAACCCTGCTAGAGCCTATGTGGAGTGGCTCTACAACCTCAACTTCTACAGTGTAGGAGGCAATGTATCCTGGTCTAAGATGGACAGCCATTAGCCACCAACCCTCCCCACAATGTTTCTTGTAGCGTGCGAGATAGCCTCATACATTTTGGGGATATCTGACGTGATAGTGAACCCCCATGGAGGGTCGAGAACAGTGTATGGTTTTTCCTCGTCAACCCAGACTATAACGCCAGGTTTTAGAGCAACAACATCTGCTCTAGGCCTAGTAGACCAGCCAGTGACTAGCACAGTAGCCTTCTCTCTAGGCATGTATTCAACATGCAACCCTTCTCTTAGAGGTAGAGGGGATAGTAGCAGATGCCAGCCTCTACCACCACCTCCAAGCTCTACTCTCTCAAAACATATTCTAGCTCTTCCAAACCCTCTACTCTTCCCACCACCCATCAACACATCATAGCATCTACCATCAACGTTTATGGTATCTGGTAGAACTGCTAGACCCCAAAACAGCTGTTCATCTGCAATAGCTTCGTAGCCATACAACATGGTCTCTATAGCTCGTCTCGTATAGGGGCTTATAGCAACACTATCACGCCACACAGTTTCAACATGTTTTCTCCTACCAAAACAGAGTAGAACACCATCATACTCGCCACAAGAGTTGACAACTATGGGGCTTCCAGTAGCATCCTTGGAGACAAGCGCTAGGGGCACCCCCACTCTCTCCTCAAAAACTCTATCAACAACAGTGAATAGCTTCTTCAAGCTCTCCACTACTCCTCCCCTACCAGCCAATTGGCTAGACACAATACACAATACGTTCCCTTCAACACCCTCAAAAGCCTTTGATAGGAGATGTGGTAGTTTTACTTGGTAGCATGGGAATGGAGCTGGTATAGCTGGTCTCTCTCCATCGACTGGGTAGGCGTCGGAGAACACGTACTCTCCTCTAACAGTGAGATCGAATAGACTGCTCCTATCGGCTAAGCCTAGCGCTTTGGCAATAGCACCACCAATAGTTGATCCTGGAACACGTGTTGAAGTTGAAATCACGCTAGCACGACCAGCCTGAACGCCTATGAGTAGTGGTGCTAGGGTTTTGAATGTGTAGATGTAGAGTTTCATAGCCTGTTAACCTCTACAAGCTCTCTATACAGGTTAAAGTGTTTGGGGGCACGTAGGAGTTCAAAAAGCCTCTTTAGAGGTTCGAGAAGACCACTACATTCTTTCAACTTGACAATCTCTTGAGCAACCTCTTCAACTCCTATGGTGCGGCTTGCCATGGCTAAACCGACAATGTATAGTCTTGCTATCCCCTGTCTCCCAGGCCCAAAAGCTTCAAACAGCCTCATAGCCTCTAGCAAGAGGAGCACATGCTGGCACTGTAGATCTTCTAGGTCAAGCTCTACTTTGCCTAGGAAAGGTGTTCCAGGTGCAACATACTCGATAGTGTAT
>DQUB01000149.1 GCA_015662475.1 Pyrodictium sp. | reverse complement strand
CTCCTGAGCTAGTGATAGCAAAACTTGTAGTAAAGTCTTCGTCTAGGGAGCGAGGTTTCTTTGAAAAGCTTCTTAGATTGTTTAAGTAGACGTAGCCTGTCTTTGCTGAGCAGCTCGATGAGCCGCTATAAGCTCGACTACCGTTCTTGCTGCTAGAATACTGGTTATACCTGAGCAATCGTATGGTGGAGATACTTCTACAACATCGACGGCCACCAATGGTTTTGGTGAGTGAAGTACTATGTGGTTCAACAGTTCTAACACCATCCAAGGTTCAAGACCGTCAGGTTCAGGTGTTGAAACTCCTGGTGCATAGGCTGGGTCGTAGGCATCCATATCGACGCTCACATATAGTGTCTTGCAAGAGTTTTGCTTAAGCCAAGCTAGCACTCTTCTAGCAACCTCTCTAAGGCCTAAAAACCTCATTTCAAAACTCGTTAGGTAGCGGCTGTTTTTGTGCCGAGCAAACTCTACTTCCTCGCGACAAACAGCTCTTACACCTAAATGGAATATCCTGTTGTAACCATATGCTTCGACTAATCTGCGTGCAAAGGTTGCATGGGTAAGACGTAATCCCATGTACTCATCTCTATAGTCTAAGTGTGCGTCTAGAACTAGTAGGCAAGGGTCTAAACCAGCTTTTATAAGCCCTTCGAATACGCCTAAGGTGATAGTATGTTCTCCGCCAAGGACGACGAGAAGTCGTTTATCTAGTGTTTGTGCGAGTTCGTGTACAACTGCGCTTAGCCTCTTAAGAGTCTCCTTCACATCAAAAGAGACTGCAAGATCTCCTACATCGGCTATAGGCACTTCTTCGACATTAACGTCAAGTCTAAGACTGTAAAACTCTATGTTTGTAGCAGCAACTCTTATTGTTTGAGGTGCTTCTCGAGCACCTGGCCTCCACGAGACAGTACCGTCATAGGGTACGCCAAGCACATATACTTTAGCTTTTGGCTTTTCCACACACGAGCCTCCAAAACATGAGGGTGTAGGGTTGAGATAGAGTTCTGCTAAGCTCACACTCTCACACCTTATGGTCGGTCTAACAGTCTTAGGGGTACAAAACACTATATCCCACCGTATGGGTAGCTTTTGCTAAGGGCAATAGAGGATGAGTGGTAAAACTCACGAGAAAGACCTCTGCGAACATGTTATGGAGCTTGCTCGTCGACGTGGATTCTTCTGGCAAAGTTATGAGATTTATGGTGGTGTTGCTGGATTCTACGATCTAGGACCGCTAGGCGTTAGGCTGAAGAACAAGATAGTTGAGCTATGGCGTCGATACTTCATTCAGCAACACCAAGACATTGTTGTAGAGATTGAAACACCGATAATAGGACCAGCCAAAGTCTATGAGGCAAGTGGACATGTCGAGCACTTTACAGACCCCATTGTCGAGTGTCTCAAGTGTGGGAGAAAGTTTAGAGCTGATCACCTGGTAGAAGATAAGCTCAAGATTAAAGTAGAGGGTATGAGTGTAGATGAGTTGACAAAGATAATTCGCGAACATGGTATAACATGTCCTATATGTGGTGGAGAGCTTAGCGAAGTTAAACTGTTCAACTTGCTTTTCAAGACAATCATAGGCCCTTACAGCGAGAACATAGGATATTTAAGACCTGAGACAGCACAAGGCATGTTTGTAAACTTTAAAAAAGTGTATGAGATTATGAGGAAAAAGCTCCCTCTAGGAATTGCCCAGATAGGCCGTGTTGCGAGAAACGAGATATCACCTAGACAAGGTATGATAAGGCTAAGAGAGTTCACGATAGCAGAAGTAGAGTTCTTCTTCGACCCCGAAGATCCAGATGAAAATGGGATTCTCTCAAAATACATGTCAGAGCGAGCTAAATCCAAACTATTAGTGATAACTGCTGAGGCTAGGAAGCGGGGAGAGGAGAAGCCAGAAGAATTCAGTCTTGAAGAGATGGTTAGAGAAAAGATCGTTGCAACACCATGGCTAGCCTACTGGATGGCTGTTGCAAAAGAGTTTGTTGAAGCTCTAGGTGTGCCTGGACACAACATAGTGTTTGAAGAGAAGTTGCCCGAAGAACGCGCCCATTACGCGCTCCAGACGTTTGATCAACTTGTTAAGGTATCTCGGTGGGGCTGGATAGAGGTAAGCGGTCATGCTTATAGAACAGACTATGATTTGTCTAGACACATGAAGTATAGTGGTCAAGACCTTAGAGCTTTCAAACAATTTGAGAAGCCAAAAACAATTAAGAAAAAGGTTGTAGTAGTGGATAAAGCGTGGCTTGGTAGGACATTTCGATCAAGAGCTCCTGAAATAATGAAACTTCTAGAACAGATTAGTGTTGAGGAAGTGGAAAGAGCAATTGTTGAGGGTAAACCTATCAAGATCAACGAGTTTGAAATACCGCCAGATCGAATTAGAATAGTTGAGAAAGTTGAAAAGATTACTGGTAGACACTTCCTACCCCATGTAGTAGAACCATCATTTGGTGTTGAAAGGCTGGTATATGTAACGTTGGAGTACGCATACTCGGTTAAAGAGAATAGGGTTGTATTGAAACTCCCAAGGTATCTAGCACCCATAGAGGTTGCTGTATTCCCACTAGTACAAGATGAACGTTTAGTGAAGTTAGCGAAAGAGTTGTATCGTAAGTTGGTTGAAGCAGGCTTCTACGTAGTCTACGACGATAGCGGTAGTATTGGTAGGCGATATGCACGCGTAGACGAGATAGGCGTTCCTGTTGCTATTACCGTAGACTTTGAAACCATAGAAAATGGCACTGTTACGCTAAGAGATAGGGATACATGGCGACAGGTTAGAGTTGGTATCGACAAGGTTGTAGAAGCTGTTAGAAAGTTTATCTATGAAGGTGCAAAACTAGAGGAGTTGGGTCAGCCTGTGGGAGGTGGATAGAAAGGAGATGAAGGTGTGGATTGGGGGTTGGGTTTTGGGACTTGGAGACGACAATGAAGTGTAGAGATATTAGTGAACTGTTAGAGGCTGTAAAGAGAGTTAGGATTGCCAATAAAGACTCTGTGGATCCAAAAGCCGAGAAACTACTAGAAGAATTACGCAGATGCATTGTTCTACACTATTTCTTGGATGAGCTTGTTGAAGCACGGATTTGGATAAGAATGTTTCAAAACATTGTTAAAAAGTGTATTGCGGCGGTTCATGCCAAAAATGTGTTACTGCCTAAAGAGTTTAGAAGTTTTGTTTCAGACCCTCTTCACCACCTCTCAAAGAAGTTGTTTAACTACGCCTATGAGTTTGCTCGAGGTAGACTTGATGAAGAAAGTTTTCTACGTGTAGCGGAGGCAGCAGTAAGAACAAGTTTACGTTCGAATCTTAGAAGTTTGTATGAGAACTGGGTCTTTCTCGCGCTAGTATATGAACTTGGCACATTGTATAGCGCAAGAATAGTGTTTCCCGAACACATGCATATACTGTTAGAGCGTAGTGGTAGACAGCGTGGCGGTGGCATTCCACCAAACCTTATACTTGCGTTGGAGGGTAGAGGATACCTTTCATTCTTTCTAGAAGCTCCTCGCCCTATTGGGTGGGGTGATACAAGAGATTTGACCAAATCTTGGAAATTCTATGTGGCGTTAAGACCTGACTTGCTAGTTTACAGTGGACGTATAGTCGATATCGTTGTGCCAAAGGGCGATCCCCCCATACTACAGCCAACCGTGATAATAGAGTGTAAAGAGCTTGAAGATTGGTATCTTCGAACACGAGAGGTTAGAGGTCCTTTTGCTGAACCTATGACAGCAGAAGAGTGGCGAAACAGATGGTTGAAAGGGCTTTGGGCAGGCTTAGCAGATATTCTTGGAGTTGACAATGTTGAACGTGCCTATGAAGTGGTGAAACGTAGGAAGGGTATACGGTTAAGGGAACCCCAAATCGTAAAGCTATACGCTAAACTCTATCGCCCTAAGACAATGTTCTTAGTCTCTAGAAGGCCTGTACCAAGCTGGGTTAAGTCCGAGCTTGAAGCAGACAGTATAGTTGTTATCGATGATGTTGGGTTTAACGAGGAGAAGCTAAGAGAGATAGTAGATGAACTAGAAAAGATTGCTGGTTATGAAGGTGTGGATGTAGATCTAGTGCCGGTGCGAAGAGACGATATAGAGAAGCTAGACAAGCTCATGATGTTGACCGGTTTGAAGAGTAGAGAGGAGCTAGTTAGCGCGCTAATACATTATGTGTGGGTGCATAGAGATGAGTTTGTCAAAGAACTCGGTAGACAGCAAAAACTCGACAGTTAGTTTTTGGAGGAAAATTGTGTCAGCAATAGAAGATTTAGTTGCCTCTAACATGTATGAGAAAATAAACAACATTATGTCGTTGGGTCAAGTGAAGAGATTACGCGCAGAAACAATAGCATGCTATAGCGACTTAGTCTACGGCAAGATAGTTGTTGATTTAGGGTCTGGTAAAGGTTACTCTGCCATCGAGATATTAAAGTATAAGCCGAAACTCCTCATACTCTTAGATCCCTCCCCCTCAATGCTAGCAGACAACATCTCGTATATGGTCAATAGTGTTGTCGTAGAGCGTGTTGTCGGTGTTGCCGAGTATATGCCCTTCCGAAACAAGGTTATCGAGGCTTTCTTCTCATTCTTTGTTCTCCGCGACCTTCTAGACATTTGCCATGCGTTTAGAGAAATAGCTCGCTCTTCTAGCGGTAAAAGCGTGTTAGTTGATGTCATTAGGCCTAGTAGCAGGCTATGGGATTCGATAGTGTTGATATGGTTTTGCATAATGGTACCACTAATTGCTGGCATAATGCAAGGTGTTGGTGGGTATAGAAACTATAGCATTTTTTGCAAAACTGTCAAAAGATGGCTAACAAAAGAAAAGTTGGCAGAAATAGTTAGAAAATGTTATGGAGACAATTTTGTGTTGAAAACACGCATGCTAGGAGTTATTGTCGAGGTAACTCTCAACTAACATCTTATTACCACCAGTACGGTCTAAACCAGTAAGCTAGCATATATAATGGTGCAAGATACCATGACCACCATGCTGCTAGATATGGGATTAAATATGGGTGATAGTATAGGAGGTATAGGTATAGCCAGCATCGCCCTCTACCACCAAATAGCCATCCTGGCCTAAGCCATGGTGGTAGAAATCTCCAAGGTCCACGCCCTGGCCATGGGCTAGGTACATCTATCCATTTCCACCCTCCTCGCCACCAGGGTCCCGGCATACTATTCACCCTCGATGTTATGTGGATATGTCACAAAATATTATATGTTTTGCTTTTATCGTTGTTTCTCTCTCATCTCTTTAAGCCTATCCTCTATAAGAGCTAGCTGATCTTCAACATACCTTTTAACGCTATCTAAAAGTTTTACAAAGTCTTCTAACGCTTTCTTGTACATCTCAAGGCTAGATTCATCTGACACTGGAGGTACCGGTGGTGGTACAGGCACTACTACCATTGGGTAAGGTGGTGGAGGTGGCGGTGGAGGTGGGATATTGTACTGATGTATTGGTGGTGGAGGATACTGTGGGTATTGTGGGGGAGGCTGTACCGGGTATCCTGGTGGAGGTGGTGGTTGTTCAGACTCTTCATGCCATCCTCTTCTCCTTGCTTTATCCCAACCCCATGGTGCTGCCATGAGAAGTTTCACCGAGTAGATTTTTGTGATATTTCACTAATAGGTGTTTTGGTCTGAGATGTACATGACGCAGAAATCTGGTGTTTCACACACTTCAACAAATCTTACATGTACATTGTTGTCTATGGATGCTAGTTTGTCCTTGACTTTAGAGAAGATGTAAGCTGCAAGTCTTTCTGAGGTAGGATCTTTACAGCCTAAGATATCATTTAGATTTGCATGATCTAGTTTGGAGACAATATCGTCGACAACAGCTTTCAAAGTATAATAGTCTATTACCATTCCAACATTTGAGAGATCATGCCTATAGACACACACTCTCACTCTGTAATTGTGGCCATGAGGTTTGGAACAAGGTCCCTGATGGCTTTCCAAAACGTGTGCAGCAACAAACCATGTCGAATAGCATGCTACATACATAGCGTTCTACCATTCTCCATGTTGGAACACAACCTATTTTCTAGCCTACTTTGAGCAGGCTAGAAAATTGTAAGTTGTAAGTATGCAGTACGAAGTTTAGGAGAGGTGATTTAATGCGAAAACATCCACTGGTAACACCAGGCATAATTGTTTCCGGCATGTTTGCATCAGCCTCTATATGGATTCCACTATTACTAGCTAGTCTTCCATTTCTGCAGCTACACTCGACAATCCTAGCGATATTGGCTATATGTTTACATGCTGCAGCATCGATATCAGCTGCCGTCTCTATCTATCAAACTGCAACAATATTTGGGGTAAACAAGCCAACAGTTTACGCAGCTGCTGCAGCAGTACTACCACAAATTATGTTGGTAAAAACACTATCTACACTCATACAACGTATACTTGCAAACTTAAAAGCTAGCAAGAATGTACAAGAAGATCCTGATATAAGAGAGAGAATCGAAACTCTATCAAGACTAGCTGATCCTCTCGACCTCGCACTAACACTGATAACATTTGGACTTCACACTGCCTACTACACAGTAAAATCATACTTTTTACTCAAATCGCTAGCATATGTAGAAGACCGTTTGCCAGCCACTATAAAGTGATCCTCACAATGCATAACGCTGTAAATTTCTTACCCAGACAGCTGCATGGGATAGGAGAAAAAGTAGTGGTAATTGAATTTTAAACTAGGTTTCGGATCGAGAAATTTAGCCAATTCTTAGTATGGTGGTACAAAGTCTTCTGGTTTCGGTATTTCTGGTGGCAGACCTTTCCTCTCCCTAATCTTCTTTATAAGGTCTAGTAACATGTTGTCGGGCACTGGTGCCCAGCGGCTAAACTCTACGCCCCAGAAGGCTCTACCGCTAGTTGCGCTACGGAGTTCTGCTGCTAGATCAAAGCTTTCTGCTACGGGTACTTCAGCTATTATCCTCATTATCATACCATGTTCGCGCATGTCGACTATTCTACCTCTCTTCTTTGTCACTACAGCAATAACTGCACTAACGTACTCTTGAGGTACTCTAATGTCTAGCTTTTGCAAAGGCTCTAGCAAGGTAGGTTTCGCTGTTAACATGCTTGCAAATATAGCGTTTCTCACAGCTGGGAAGATCTGTGCTGGTCCTCTGTGTGCTGGGTCTTCGTGTATGATTGCATCATGCAATACGACCTTTAGCCCACGAACAGGTTCTTTGGCTAGCGGCCCTTCTTTCATTGCAAGTCTAAATCCTTGTATTATCGTGTCCTTGACTTCGCGTAGATGTTGTACACCTGTTGTCATGTCTACGAACACGTTAACATTTTCGTCGATAGCCCATATTCTTTTAGCCTCATCGTACTCCCAGCCAGCCTGATCACGTAGAATTCTAGCACGCTGTGCTGGATCCATGTCCTCGGTAACAACACCCTCTTGTATTAGCTTAATGGTTTCCTCGTTGAGAGGTTCAACGCTTATATACAGCTTATTGTGTTTGTTGGGGCTTTTACCTTCGAACATCTGACCCTTGCTTCTGACAGTTTCACGATAGACTACGAGTGGTGGTGACGTCTTTACTTCTAGTCCATAGGTTTCCTTAAGCCACCATAGAGCTATTTCTATGTGAAGTGGTCCCATACCACTGAGCAGGTATTCGCCGGTCTCCTGGTTTATCTTTACGACGAGGTTTGGATCTTCTATTGTTAGTTTGCGTAGAGCCTCAATAAGCTTTGGCAGATCCCTCGGATTCTTTGGCTCAATAGCAACAGTTACCACAGGTTCGCTTACATAGCGTAGTCGTTCGAAGGGTGCCATCTTATCCTTGTATACAGCTTCTACAGCTGTTTCACCAGCTCTAGCCTCCTCTAATCCTAGTACAGCTGCAATATTGCCAGCAGGTATCTCGTCAACAACTTCTCTATCTGGGCCCATGTAGATACTAACTTGTAGAGCTTTGGCCTTCTTCCCGGCATTAACTAGCCAGAGATCCATGCCTGCACGTAGTGTGCCGCTAAATACACGACCAGTAGCAACAAGTTTGCGTATACGTGGGTCAAGTCTCATGTCAGCTATAGCAAATGCTAGTGGACCGTTAGGATCGCATTCCATCATTGCCTTACCTATATCACTGTTTATGTCGCCCTTCCAGATCTTAGGTATCCTGTACTTTTGAGCATCTCTCGGGTTAGGAATGAACTTTACGACAGCATCCAGCAAAGCTTCATGTAGAGGTGCAACTTTACTTGCAAGCTCTTCGACTGCTTCTTTACCCCTCCTATACGCTTCTATAATGTCGCCAAACTTAATGCCCTTCTTTTGAGCCATTGGTATTGAGATACCCCATTTGTCACGAGCACTACCTATTATCAACATGCCAGCTTTCGGATCGATCAACCACTTCTTCTTAAATTCTTGGTCAGCATACATGTATATTAACTCGTTAACCTCCTTAGTGATCTCCACTATACGCTGTTGTATTTGTTGTGGAGTGTACTTTAGCTCCTTAATCAGCCTATCAACCTTGTTTATGAAGAGAAGTGGTCTAACTCTCTCCTCAAGACACTGTCTTAGCACGGTTTCCGTCTGTGGCATTACCCCTTCAACAGCATCGACAACAACAATAGCGCCATCAATCATTCTAAGGCTTCTCGTGACTTTACCGCTAAAATCAACGTGACCTGGTGTATCAACTAGGTTTATAACATAGGGTTTACCCTGATACTCGTGGTAGAGGCTTATGTTGGCAGACTTTACAGTAATACCGCGCTGCTGCTCAACGGCTAGATAGTCCATTGCAAGTGCTTCACCGGCAACCTTATACGAGATTATTCCTGCTGCAGCTAGTAGCGAGTCTGTTGTCGTTGTTTTACCGTGGTCTACGTGTGCTACGATACCAATGTTCCTGACTTGCTCGATGTTTTTCATGATTTTTAGAATATCTTCTACCTTCTTAACTCTAGGCATTTACTAGCTACACCTCCCACATCCGCCTAACCGACTTACTCTTATAAGTTCCACTCTCAAGTACCTCCAAAAGCTAGGAGTTTTGGGTAGCGTGGTTGGGGGTAGAGGAGTCTTGAAAAAAGTTATAGAACTTGTAAACGGGCTTATCGGTGCAGTGAGTAGACATGGACTAGACAAAATATACAAGCTTGATAGAGGTTATTATACCACGGTCTTAGAGCCAAGACCTGGCTCAGCAGGTACAAAAAAGTATAAAGGAGATGATTTCATGGTGGAGTTGACGAGACTAGATAGACTTTATGGCTACCTGAGAATTGTTAAAGGCGACTGTAAAATTGAAGGCGTATTATGCTATAGACAATGGCATATAGAGTTTAAGCCAAACGTTGTTGAAGGTAATTGTAAAGGTGTTGGAGGGGAAGCACCTGGAATAACTGTTGAAGAGATTGAAGAGGTGGAAGAGTAGGTGGGGTAGGCTCATTTTTTGTGCATAAGCTTTGACAGTTGGAGTGAGATATAGTCGGCTATTTCCTCTAAGATACTCGTTATATCGATGTTCTCCTTTATAGCGTCTTCTAGCACGTTTCTAAGAAACCGCCATAGGATTAGTGTTAGTTCTTCTGCTATTTTCGTACGTGTTTTCTCATCCACTGAATAGTAGAGTTTACATAGTGTGTTTGGAGATGGAGCTAGCGATCCGTGGATGTATCTGCTTACAGCGGAGGGTGATACGCCCATGAGTTCAGCAACTTCTTTTCCACTATATCCTTCAGCTAAGACTATCTCTACTATCCGTCTGCGCAGTGTAGGTGGTAGAATCTCGAATGTGCTACAAACTGTTTCTTTCGATATAGTTGATCACCTCCTCAACTACACTAATAGTTTGTTCGTGTTTGTACCTTTTAAGAATACCTCGTACTAGGTGTAGCTTTTCTCTAAGCTTTAACATGGTTGAGATAGAGTTTATTGTGAGTAGCCCTCCGAAGAGCTGTGTAAAGTTGCCTGGATTCTTGTTGACAGTTGCTGAATCGTAGTCGATTATATAGGGTTCTGGAGGTTGTACAGCTGTGTCGAGTAGTACTTGGCCACCCGGTCTTGCAAGTTCACCATGTCTTATCCTGAGCTTGTCAAGTAGGTAGGCTTTAAGCAGTAGTCTTCTAACAACAAACATAGCTTCTAATCTGGTCTTGGGAACATAGTTTCCAAGCTTAGGGCCTTGAACCCAGTCAACAACTAGGAAATAGCGGTCTAAAACATGTAGTCGAGGAGCAATAGAGTATAGCGAAGCTATACTCCACACAACCCCCTCCCATAGCATGCTTTTGCGCCTAGAATCGGGACGTAGAAGTTTCACAGCAACAAGTCTACGTCCCCATCGAGCGAGAAAAACGTTAGAAGACCAGCCTCTACCAAGTATGCGATACCTACCACTACCTGTACTGCCAAATGGAACGTAGCATTCTATGCCAGCATCTTTTAACCTCGCTATAGCCTTGGCACAAACCTCTGAATCTGGTCTAGGATAGCAAACAACATCTCTAACATCGTCAAAGTCGTAGCACGACTCTTTAAACATAGGCCACACCATAACAATACAATTCAAGCATACCTTCTACAACAGTTGTGCATTTAAACAGTTAAGGGCTCAGCGCTGGTAAGAGCTCTTCACAGGAATACACCTCAAGCGGAGATCCCATCATCACAGCCAAAACACAATTTTCCCCGCCCCTACACCCAAAGCATGGTGACAAGTTTTTATGGTCTACAAAAACATTTTAGTAGGCTACGATGGTAGTGAAGCATCGCGTAAAGCAGTGGAAAAAGCAACCAAAATAGCAAAAATATTTGGAGCAAAACTCATACTAGTTACGGTAATCCCAAGCCCTGTACCTCTCGTAGGCGAACTATTAGTTCCAAGTACAGCTAAATCAACAGAAGCTGTTGAAACAGCGAAAAGAGAGTTGGAGAAGATGGCTAGAGAGTTAAGCGAGATACACGAAATAAACGTTGAATACCAGGTACTCCAAGGCGATCCCGCCGAAGAACTTACCCGCTACGCGGAAGAGAAAGGTTGTGACTTAATAGTAGTTGGTAGACGAGGTGCAGGAAAGCTTGAGAGACTTCTTCTAGGTAGTGTTTCTGAAAAGGTGATTAGACTGGCCAAGAAAGCTGATGTTCTTGTGGTGGAAACGCGCAAACTTTGAAAAACGTGTGTTTTCTCCAAAATCTTGCAACTGCCTATCGGAGGTTAGAGTCAGCAAGACCAATCTTCATCAGGGTTTCAGCGATAGCTGGTTTCATCACACTCCACAACATCTAGACCTTCAATCCAAGTAGCTTCTTTAAAAGCTCGAGTAGCTCGTCCTTAGACACTTTGTCTTTGAGTGGAGGTTCAACTTTTTCTCCCCTACGTGCTCGCTCTCCTCTCTCCTTGAATGAGGGTACCACTTTTAACAACTCTTCAAGAGTCAACACACCCTCATACTTTTCTGTATACACGGTTTTCCCATCCACAACATATGCAAGTAAAGTTGTAGGTGAGGCTACAACCTTGTAATGCTTAAATGTTGCTGCAGCAGCAGGTGAGCGGCATTTGCCAGCAAACCACTCACAAAGTATGATGACGAAATGGTAGCCATCAAGAGTCTTCGCTGTTGTCTCCATGAAGGGGTACCAGTACAAATCATATTTCCTACATGCTGGGCACTTTGTATTGTCAAAGTATACTACATATGCACCATCACCCAACTCACCAACCTCAAAATGCCTACCCTCAGTGCGTATCAAACGCCAAGCATCCTTTTCTCTATCGTACACGTAGATGCCATGTGGACAATCGGCTACAACCTTCTTCACAACTAGTTCTTGTTGAGCACTCGCTGTACCTTTCTTCATCAACTCTCTAGCCTTTTTCTCTAGAAGTTCTGCTAGCTCTTTATCTTCGATTCTTCCTCCGCTCATGTGCCCTCCCAACTGCCCCTTAAACTCCAGAATTAGGCTTGGTTAGACGCTTATAAAATTGTAGGTTGTTCTTTTTAAAAATATGGTAGGGGAAATATTGGGGAGCTAAAGCTCGAGTTTTAGTACAACCTTGCGCGATTCGATCTTCCACTCTTTGCCGTTTTCAGGACACACATCTACTAGCTCGACTTCTTTTGCCCTTACTTCACCAGCTATGAACTGTCTATGTTTCTCAACAGCCTTTCTTAGCATATCATCGCTAGTACACACTATGAGCTTCGATATGTAAGCGTCGAGAGGCAGGTCAGCTTCTTTCCGCATTACCTGAGCTCTTCTTATCACTTCTCTTGCGAGACCTTCCAACAATGTTTCTTCGTCTAGCTTTAACGTTACATATACTTTGAACCCCTCTACCTCAACAACCGTATAATCTTTGCTTGTAGGCGGCTTCTCTTCAACTCTAACACTCTTTATGTTTGCGTATCTTGCGAGAATATGCGCGGCTTTCCTAACAATAGCTATATCAAAATCTTTTGGTACTATAATAGCTTCTCTTAACGGCCATCTCCTCTTTATGCCTGCCTCCATTCTCAATGCAAGTATCTTTTCAGCAGCTTCAAACAGTCGATCAACAACTTTGACAAGCATTTCGTCAAGCACTAGATTTGCTGGTTTCTTCGGCCAAGTCTCCAAGTGTATTGTTTCAAAACCTTTTCTAAAGTTTAAGACGAATGTGTGGTAGAGGTACTCGGTCACAAATGGTGTGAATGGCGCCATGATCTTAAGTAGGTTGTCTATGACGTGGAAGAGCGTCTCATACACTGCTTTCTTACTCTCAGTCTCTTCTTCAACCCATACTCTAGGCCTTACCACAGTAACATATCTATGGCTAAGTATTTCTACGATGAATTCTTCAAGCAGTCTTACCGCTTGGTGCATGTTGTCAGACTCAATAGCTGCTGCAACATTATCGGCTAGCTCGTAGAGTTTAGCTAGCACCCACACATCTTCTGCGTCAAGCTTAACAGTTTCAATACCCTGTGGCTTCCACTTGTCAAGCTCCATATACGATATCGCGAATCGGACAACATTCCAAAGAGTGTTGATGACGCTACGATATCTCACAACTTCGTCGGGGTCGAAGTTTATGCTGTCCCAAGGAGCTCTACTGAGCAGGAATAAGCGCATTGGGTCAGCGCCATGTTGCGACATGAAATCGTATGCCCATATGACATTGCCTCTACTCTTGCTCATCTTACGCCCATACTTGTCCAGCACATGGCCTTGTAGCAACACTGCTTGATACGGTTTAACCCCGTACAGTATCACTCCTGTAACAAGTAGTGTGTAGAACCAGCCTCTCGTCTGGTCTGCAGCTTCTGTAATCCACGTGTACGGGTAGAGCTTCTCTAGGAGATGATCCCAACCGTACTGGCGTAAGGCGGCGGTATGGGCTACACCACTATCCATCCACACGTCAACGACAAAAGGTTCTCTTGCCATCTCATTTCCACACTTTGGACATCGCAAGCGTATCTTGTCTATCCAGGGTCTATGGACATCTTTTAGCTCTTCAGGATTAACAGCTTTTGATTTGAGCTCTTCTATACTTCCGACAACCTCTATATGGCCGCACTTACCACATCTCCATACGGGAAGAGGCGTACCCCAATACCTCTCCCTACTAATACACCAGTCTTTCGCATTTTCAACCCAGTTCTTCATCCTATTTAGAGCCCAGGAGGGCGACCACTTCATAGATTCGACTTCTTCAACCATCTTTCTCTTCAACTCTTCTGGTAGCCTGATAAACCATTGTCTCGATGCGTAGTAGAAGAGTCTTGTATCGCAACGCCAGCAGAATGGGTACGTGTGTCTGTATGTGCCAACGTGGATAACAAGACCCTTTCTCTTCAACACCTCAACTACCTTCTCTGCAGCCTTCTCAAACCATAGACCAGCAAATACGCCAGCATCTTCTCCAAACACGCCATTCTCTCTTAGTGGAGTGTAAGCTACTATACCATGTTGTTTGCCAAGCTCAAAGTCTTCAGGACCATGAGCAGGTGCTGCATGAACTATTCCCGTACCCTCCTCCATTGTAACCCACTCTGCAGCTAACACTGTATGGTATGGAGGCTTATGGTTACGGTG
>DQUB01000009.1 GCA_015662475.1 Pyrodictium sp. | reverse complement strand
TGAGGGTAGACCCTATCTTGCAGCCATAATCAACATAGACTATGAGACTGTATCTCGATGGGCTGAGAGACGTCGTATCCCCTTCACAAGCTATGCAGACTTATCCCAGAAGCCAGAGGTTTTAGAGTTGTTGAGAAGAGAAGTAGAGAAAGCTAACAGCAAGTTGCCGGAAAAGCTTCGCGTTAGAAAGTTTGTAAGCTTGTTTAAAGAGTTTCACCCAGACGATGGCGAGATGACGAGAACTAGGAAGTTGAGGAGGAGAGTGATAGAGGAGCGGTATAAGAGTCTCATAGAAGCAATATACTCTAACGCTGAAGAAGCTGAAGTTACGGTTTCGATGAGGCTAGAGGACGGACGTACAGTAACTGTTACACGTCGTGTCAAGATAGTAGCCGTTGAATGATGTTCGAGGTGGTGTCTTTGGATACACTCTACCTCATCGCCAATACGGCATTCCAAGCACTTGTTATGGGGTTTATCTACGCTGCATTGGCATTAGGATACAACATAGTGTACCGTGTTAGTAAGGCGGTAAACCTGGCCGAGCCCGAGATAGTCGTGTTTACAGCCTATGTAGTCTTTGTATTATCAGCATACTATCATGTTCCTATTCCAGCAGCTTTCACCCTATCTTTAGCCTTAGGTTTTGGCGTTGGTGTTGCTCTAGAAAGACTACTTGCCAGGCCTCTTCGCGGTAGGCCAGTGGCGGCTTTAATGGCTGCAACTCTTGGAGCATACTATGTGTTGCGTGGTATGAGCATGGTTGTATCACGTGGTTTTGAGATGGGTAGTTTAGGTCTACCCGAAACATATTATAGCATAGGTCCTGTTAGAGCATCGTTATCCGATTTCATCGCAATATGTGTTTCGCTATCTGTGATAGTTGGTATAGTGTTGATGCACAGGTATACGAGACTCGGCATTGCTATGAGAGCGGTTTCCGAGGATGCGTTTGGAGCGTCGGCCTACGGTCTTCCCGTCACAGTCTTGACTATGCTCAGCTGGGGAATTGCAGGGGTAGTATCAGCTGCAGCTGCATTTGCTCTAGCCGCTAAAGCTCAGGTGAGTCCAATGTTGGACTTCTATGCTATAAAAGCATTGGCTGCAAGTCTACTTGCAGGTTTAGATTCAATTGCAGGTGTTGTTGTTGGAGGACTTGTACTAGGTTTTATGGAGCAGTTTGGCTCTCTAGCATTGGACCCCATACTGCCTGGGTTGGGCAACCAACTAGCCTTTATAGTCATGTTGGTCGTGCTCCTCTTCAAACCATACGGTTTGTTTGGAACGGAGAGGATAGAGAGGGTGTAGTCTATGCCTGCAGGTGTTTTCAAGGAGACCTATGCAGAGCTAATGGGCATTCTACGCTACCCAATACATTGGGCTTCTCTAGCCCTGGGTGTGGCTATACTATTGACACTACCTCTACTAGTTGGCCCATACTATACGTCGTTGGCAACAAGTCTTGCAATATTCAATATTCTTTGTAGGCGCTATAGGGTTGAACTTGTTGATAGGACTTGCAGGTCAAATATCTCTAGCACAGGGAGCACTAATGGGTGTTGGAGCATATGCTACAGTTTACCTGGCAGAAGCTCTTCACATAAGCATACTAGTGGCAATACCGATAGCAGCTCTATTTACAGCGTTTGTAGGCGTTTTCCTAGGCCTTCCATCATTCCGCCTTAAAGGCTACTATCTGGCAATGGCCAGTATAGCTGCTCAAATGATACTAGAGTACATGTTCAGTGTTATAGACCCCGACCAGTATACCTCGGTGCCGGAAAACCTCAAAGCATTTGGGGTAATGCAACTTTCAATGTTTCCTATGCAATACTACGTTGTGTTAGCATATGCGATACTAGCAACACTGTTAGCGGTAAACCTAGGACGTAGTGCTATAGGAAGAGCTCTTAAAGCTGTGGGAGACAATGATGTAGCGGCAGAAATAGTTGGTATAAACGTGGTGAAGGTAAAAGCAATAGCATTTGGTATCTCTGGCTTTTACGCGGGTTTGGCAGGAGGTCTTTACGCTTTCACGGTAAGCGGCATAGATTGGACAGCATTCACCCTTGACACGTCAATAGAGTATCTGGCTATGGTGTTGATTGGAGGTCCTGGAAGGATAATTTGGGGAAGCCTCCTTGGAGCAATACTGATTAGGACTGGGTGGAGCCTTCTCGAGACCAATCTAAGTGATATGTTAGCAGCACTAGGTATGAGCGTATTAGCATCAGCACCTAAATATGTGGTGTTGGGCAGCATTGTAATAGCCTTTCTAGTATTGGAGCCTGAAGGCCTCATAGGCATACTACGTAGGGTAAAAGAATACTTTAGGCTATGGCCATACAGCTACTAAACAGCCTAACTTTTCATAAGAGAGTCTTGCACAAAACCTCGCCCCACTTTAGCCCAAAACTTTCCACATGCCATGACGTTAAACAGCGGAATAGGTGAGCGTAGTAGTTCATGTCACAAGACAAAAATATTAGCACAGCAAGCAAACGTCTATATTGAGGTTAGAAGATGGTGCGTCATCGAATAGTCTTTGTAGTAGCAGCAATACTATTGTTTAGCAGCCTAATACCTCTAGCATATGCTGTTGAAGAGCGACTTAAGCCTGTAGAAAAAGAGGCAAGAGAATGGCTTGGAATGATGAAGTTTGCCGAGACACTACATGCTACAACAAAGGGTATGAAGTACTGGTATGAATGTTGTGGAATGGGCAAGTATGTGGGTGTACCCTATGAAGCTCTCTTCTGTAAGAAGTGCCATGCTACATGTGAAAGTTGCCATGCTGTAAAAGATGCTAATGGAAATGTAGTAGACTTTAGCATATCAGTTGCAAAAGATAGGAACACGTGCCTTAAGTGTCACGGTAGACAGGCTAAAGCAATAGCATTGGGACAGAAGAATCCAGAGTGGGCTGATGTACACCTAATCGGTCTAGGTGTCAACTGTGTCTACTGTCATAGTAGCAAAGAAGTACATGGAATGCATGGCGATTTCAACTACATGTTTGAGGGTAAAGGGATTTTCGAGGTTAGCTGTGAGAAATGCCATATCGAGAAACACATTGGACCACCTGTAATCAAAACAATACCTGAACACAAACAACACTTAGACGACATAAGCTGTAGTGCATGCCATTCACCGACTACGGTAACATGCTATAACTGCCACCTCTCATACGCATATGAGACGTATAAGCTGCGAGGTAAGCCTGCTAAGAAAGCGATACCAATTGCTGGATGGCTGTTCCTTGTCAAGGACAAGAGGACTGGCAAGATAGTTCCTGGCAACATAATGGTGTTGGTATGGACTGGAAAAGATGTTGAAGCAGTAAGAGTTGATATAGCGCAGATGTTCCCACACATTGTGACAACAAAAGCAAGACACTGTGAAGATTGCCATGCAACTGCAAATGTAAAAGAGTTGTTGGAGAAGCGCGAACTACGCCTAGTATGGATTGAGAATGGCGAGGTGAAGCATCTAACCGGTATCATACCAATAGTGGAAGGTACAAAGCTAGTACTTCAAACATTTGCATGGGATCCAGAAGCAGGTAAGTTCAAACCCTACAAGGTAGTTACAGTAGATGTTGAAGATACACTAATTGAGAACACAGCTGCTCTCACATGGGAAGAGCTAGAGAAGCTTGCCAAACCTCAACCATCAACATAACAGACCATCTAATCATCATCCACTTTCACCTCCTTTTCTTTTTTAGACTAGGTTTTGCTTCTCCTCGATGCCTCTTCCACGTTTAAAATTCCACCTTCTCCTAAATTTGCAACATCGTTTGTGACTACTATGTGTTGGATAGCTAGTTTAATGTTTAAAAGGTGGGATTAGTGGGGTCTCTTGTTGGCTGAGAAAACATGGTGTCAAAGGCTGTCTATGCCGGGATAGCCATACTTATAATAGTGCTTGTTGTAGTGGCTGGCCTTTTAATGCTTAGATCTCAACCTTCTATGCATGTTTCGCCAACAACTACGCCTACTGAAGCTGGTGTAGTGGCTGAGAAGAGGGTGATACGTGTTCCCGTTGGAGTTCTTGTGGATCTTAGTGGTCCAACTAGTGGTGTTGGGCGAGATTATGCTAAAGGTGTTGAAGCTGCATTCAAGTACTTTAACGAGAAAGGTGTTTATACGCGTGATGGTGTGCGTGTTGTATTCGACTACTGGGTCCGCGACTATGCCTATAACCCAACTAGAGCTGAGGAGTTCTATAGAGAGTTTCGTGACAAGTATGGTGTGTGGGCGATAATAGGTTGGGGTACTGCAGATACAGAGAAGCTGTCCGATAGTGCGGCTAGAGACCATATAGTCTATATCTCTGCAAGCTACTCTGCAAAGCTTGTAGTTAAACCATACAACTTCTTCCCAGCACCAGACTATAGCACTCAAGCGTGTGCAGCGGTGCGCTGGATAGCGTCTAAGAAGCCTGGAGCAAGACTAGTGCTACTCTACGACCACAATGCTGCTTATTCGAGAAGCCCTATACCAGCAATAAAAGCTTATGCGGCTAAAGTTGGTGTAAACATTGTTGGCGATGTCCATCTACCGTTAAAGGCTACAGAGGCTGATGCCGAGAAGTCTATTAGAGAAGCTATGGCCAAAAACCCAGACTATCTATGGTGTGGCAACACGATTAGAAGCTGTGCACTTGCAGTAAAAGCTGCAACAAAGCTTGGTGCTAAAGGCATGTTTGTGATAAATGTTTGGGGGTTTGATGAAAGGTTTCCAGAGCTTGCAGGCAAAGGCTCTTATGGTAGAACAGCTGGAGTATCTCCGTTCAGATATCCTGAAACTGTTAGGGATAGTGAAGGTTACAGAATGCTTGTTGAGGCTATGAAAATAGCGGGCTATAGCGACAAGGATGTTGGTAGCATGCTAAGATTTGCACAAGGCTTTCTAAACGTGTGGCTTTTAGTCCAAGCAATAGAAAGGCTAGACTCAACAACGCTTGTCAAAGGGAAGGGTGCAGCGATAAAACAAGCTTTAGAGTCTAGCTGTCAGGGAGAACCCTTTGACTTTGGCGGACTTGCACCACCAGCAAGATACTGTCCGGGAAGGCATTTAGCACACACAACTGTCTGGATAGTTGTGCTAGGTGAAGACGGTAGATTGCATGTTGAAGGCCCTATCGAGGTCACAGACTTCGACTGTGTAAAAGCAACTTTAGAAGCAGGTGGTTAGACTATGGCTTCAAAACATCTTCTAGAAGTGAACAATATCGAGGTAGTCTACCACCCCTACATTCTGGTATTGAAGGGTATAAGTATAAGCGTGCCAAGAAACAGCATTGTAGCTATTCTAGGCCCAAACGGCGCTGGTAAGACTACTTTGCTAAAGGCTATATCGGGTCTTATAAAGCTTGAGAGAGGGAAGGTGACAAAAGGCTCGATAATCTTTGACGGAGAACACATAGAGAACATGGAGCCTGAAAACATCTCGAGGAGGGGAATAGTCTACGTTGTTGAGGGTAGAAGAATATTCAAAGAGCTTACAGTAGAGGAGAACATAGAAGCAGTAGCATTTGCGTGGAGGAGAAGCTCTAGAGATGCAGACATAGTGTACAAGTATTTTCCAAGACTTAAGGCTAAGAGGAAGGTGAGAGCAGGCTATCTAAGTGGTGGAGAACAGCAAATGCTGGCAATAGGACTAGCATTACTTGCAAAACCAAAACTCCTACTCCTCGACGAGCCAAGTCTAGGTCTAGCACCCAAAATAGTGGCAGAACTATATCAGAATATAAGAGAGCTTTACGAGGAGGAAAAACTAACAATACTTCTAGCAGAGCAAAACGCTAGAAAAGCTCTCGAAATAGCAGACTACGGCTACATATTGGAAAATGGCAGGATAGTTTTGGAGGGACCAGCAGAAAAGTTGCGAGAGGACAAAGACGTAAGAGAATTCTATTTAGGTGTAACAGGGAGGAAAGGCTATCGGAGTGTGAAGTGGTATCGTCGTAAGAAACGCTGGGTTTGACAACAGTACGGCTAAAACAATAACACGTAGACACGCAACATATACTCATGCTGTAACCCAGTTGAACATTATTTCAACTAGCTAGGGGTTCCTGGAGAAACCGTCGGTCTTCAAGAATATCTTGTTTCTAGTTTCTAGGTCCTCGTGTCTCCAACTTCGCATCTTGCAGACCTCTTCTGCAACTTCTATTTGTCAGAGTGATGATTCTCAACAGCCCATCTACTACTACGAGTTTTGCTTCTACACCGTACACTTCCTGTACGAGCTTCGATGATAGTACCTCTTCGGGTGCTCCATAGGCTTTGACCTTGCCATTGTTTAGCACTAAGACTTTGTCTGAATAGTCTATTGCTAGGTTTAGATCGTGGTGGACTACTACCGTTGATATTCCCTGTTCTTTTGTGAGATCGTAGATTAGCTGCATTGTATCATGTTGGCGTTTAAGGTCTAGAGATGCTGTTGGCTCGTCTAAGAGTAGTATGCGAGGTTTTTTCGCTAGAGCTTGTGCTAGAAGCACTAGCTGTCTTTGTCCTGTGCTAAGCTCGTCTAGGCGTTTTTCAGCTAGATGTTCTATTCCTAGAAGAGCTAGTGTCTCGTATGAAACCTCTATGTCTTCGCTATCAACTTTCCAGCTTCCACGTGGGGCAAGTCTACCTAGCATGACAAACTCTAGCACTGTAAGGAGAGGAGGAGCTTTGACGTCGGGGGCTACATAGCCTATGATTTTTGCGAGAGTTTTTGCCGGAGTTTTGCTTGGGTCTAAACCTGCAACGAGAATTCTCCCTTTCAACGGCTTTATGAAGCCTGCTAGGCATCGAAGTATAGTGGATTTGCCAGCGCCATTGGGGCCTACAATTGCTAGAATTTCGCCTACTCCAACTCTAAAACTTACATCTTTTACCACGGGTTTACCAGGTTTATAGCCTGCCCAAAGTCTTTCAACGACTATCAAAGTCTACCAATACCTCCTCTTCTTTGCAACGATTAAGGCTAGGAAGAAGGGAACACCTATAAACGAAGTTACAATGCCTATGGGGATCACTGCACCTGGCGATATAGTTTTACAAGCTATTGAAGCTGCTGATAGAAGAGCTGCCCCCATAACCATTGATTGTGGGATGAGGAATCTATGGTCTTCTCCCACCAAGATTCTAGCCATATGGGGTGCTACAAGACCTACAAAGCCTATGATACCGTAGAAGCTTACTGAAACTGCTGTAAGTAGTGCTGAAGATGCAAAAGCTAGAAGTCTTACTCGTTTAACGTCAACGCCAAGGCTTTGAGCAACATCATCTCCAAGTCTTAGAGCTTCTAGCTTCCAAGCAGCATAGACTGCGGTAGACGCTGTAGCAAGTAGTACGGCTATGCTAACAGCTAGTTTGCTCCATGTGGCTTTGTACAAGCTTCCAAACATCCAAAACACTATTGCTTGAAGAGTTTCCTCAGACGCTAGATACTCTACAAATGCTAGTAGAGCGTGGAAGAGAGACCCTATAGCTATACCGGCTAAAACCAGAGTTTCCGGTGTAAAGCCTTTAAACCTGCTTATACAGTAGACAAGCCAGCAAGCAAATGCTGCAAATGCAAAAGCGTTTAGCGTAGCAGCATGGTCGGCTATAGGCAAGATCTTTACAGCAAAAACATAGAATAGAGCTGCGCCAAAAGCTGCTGCACTAGAAACGCCCAGTGTATAGGGGCTTGCTAGAGGGTTGTCTAGGATAGTCTGCATTAGAAGCCCAGCAAGCCCTAGCGATGCACCTGTCACAATAGCTGCAAGTGCTACTGGAAGCCTAATACTCCACACTATAGTGTGTAGTGTTTCGCTACAAGAATGGCAGCCTGCAAGAACGTTGAGCACATCTTTTAAACCTATGGGGGTAGGGCCTATGGAGATGTCGAGGAGAAAAAGTGGTATTAGTGTAAGAGTTGTAGCGGCAAGTGCTAGTCTACGTCTACGTGTCAGTCTATGGTAGACTACTAGCCCCTGTTTTGCAAGACTATGGGTCGCCAAGACCTACACCCCAAACACCCTTCAACGGGTATGGCATGAACTCTCTATAGAACTCAGCAAGAGCTTCAAAAGGATCTAGGTCTTTGAAAAGTTCTGGGTGAAGCCACTTGGCAAAGTATTGTAGGCAGGCAAACTGGAAGATGTGTCCATGGCTTAGACCATGATGTATAAGGTAGACTCTACCACTCACTACAGCTTTAAGCTTATCCCATCCAGGCCTATCAATAAGCTCTTTCAACGCCTCTTTCGCAGGTTTAACATCGTCGACTGTATAGCCTATAACGACTTTCTGGCCTTCAGGGAAATTGTTATTGCATGCAAATACTATTACGTCTGGGTCTTCTTCCAAGATAAACTCTGGGTTAATATCGCCAGAAGCACCTTTGATTGCCTTAGCCCCAACATTAACACCACCAGCAAACACTATCCAGACATGGTACATGCTCTTCTCCCCATATGCTCTCCACCTACTCCAAGTGGTTAGCACTAACACTTTAGGCCTCTCACTAACCTCTTTAACCCTATCAACCACCAATAACACCTGCTTCTCGTAGAACCTATAGAGCTTCTCGGCTCTATCCTCACACCCCAACAGTTTACCAAGAATCATTATACTCTTCCTAACAACTGCAAGATGCTCAGTAAGATTGGTAGTCTTAGGCACAAAGTCTATGACTACCACAGGTATACCAGCTTCTTCAAGTCTTTTTGCATCGCCAGATTCAACCATGCTCTTGTACATCCAAGGTGTAGCTATGACAACATCTGGTTTCAATCTAACAACTATCTCAACATTAAAGTTTCTACCTGGTTGACCAGTATCAGGAACTTCTTCAAGCCAAGGATAATGTTCTATCCAAGCTTGCCACCAATCAGGTCTCCACTTCTTATACCTCCACGAGTTCATCGCAACGATCTTGCGTAGAGCTTCTTCACCACCTACTGCAACCCAATCCTCAAGCCCGTACAGGAGAACAACTCTTTGAACAGGAACTTGAACTCTAACTCTACGACCCAAAACATCTACTATCTCCACAAACCTCCTTTCACCACCCACTACACCCGCCACAGTCTGATTAGCCTCTAGTTTAGGCACACCTCCACCAACATAGTAGATGTAGAGTGCAATAGCAGCAACAGCTACTATAGCTAGCAGTACAGCTATAGAGAGCAGCTTCTTGGAAGCAACCATGGCCTACACCCCTCCAACCAATCTAGATCTCTAGCGTTAATGTGGAAACCAAATGGAGAACATCGTAGTCAACAGCGTTAACCCTCTCTACAAATTTTGCAACAAACAAGTTTAGCCCCTTAGACAATTGCACACTAGAACCACTTCTAACAACGCTCCTACCATTAACACTATGGAACTCAATGTCAACGTCTACAGGAGCTCCTCTAAAAACAGTTACAACCTTAGCCTTCTTCTCCAACGGATCATAGTCCTTTAAAACTATCTCTAAATCAAACCCAAGCACCTGCAAATTTCGTGGCGCACCTCCACCCACGCTAAAATGTGTCTTTGCAAAGCCAAGCAATCGCCTCACTTCTCTAACCCTAAAACCCATTGCCTCAACACTAGCACGACCACCATAAACCCACTTTCCATCCTCAGTTACAGCATACACACCTCTATCATATGCTAGCCCAACTGTGTAATCTCCCTCTACAAGCTCACCCAACAAAACCTCCAAACCACCAACAGCACTTGCACGCTCTGAAAAGGCTAGAAGAGGAAACAGTCTCCTCGCCTTTGAGTCTACAGCTACAAACGTTGTAACTATACGTGGATCTATCCTACCATCTACC
>DQUB01000150.1 GCA_015662475.1 Pyrodictium sp. | reverse complement strand
CTACGCCGAGCGGGTCTTAAGCCCGCCCCCTTGGACCTGGCTCGGGCACCCCCGCACCCATATACACCTTTTCACAGGACGAGGGGTTTCAAACTTCTCCTCTTTTACACGTTTCGTGTCTACCGCTGTGCGTGTACTCCGTGGTCTACCACTTTAAATATTGCTGCTACTTTAAGGTTTATGTATATTTTCTCGTTGCCTCTCCTAACTATTATGTAGTCATCCTCAACACTTTCTAGAATGCCTTCGACAGTGTCTACGTCTATGTCCATAATCGTATAGTATACTGTCACGTAGTGGCCTAGAAGCTTCTTGAGCATGGCTTTATCCTCCCAAAACCGTCTCAAGCAGGCGGCCTAATAACAGGCTATTTGCTTGCCTGAAGACGTGGGTAGATTGCATGGGTTGGGCTGAAGTCTACCCCGTACTAACACCAAACATGTTTAGAACTGTTTCACGCAAGCTTGATATTAGCGGTCCTGTTATCGTTGAGCCAAAGTATGACGGTGTTCTTGTTGTCGCTGTTAACGGTAGACTCTACAGTGAAGCTGGACGTCCGCTGGGTGGAAAGCTTCTTGACGGGCTTAGGAGGAGCGGCTATATGGAGGAGGTTCTAGAAGCTTCGCACAAACGTGTGCTAATGCTAGAGCTTTTTGGCAAACGTGTTACCCCTCACGGCTACCACAGATTCCACCCAAGAGACTATGACGTTGTAGTACTTGACACAGGGCGTGGCTGGCCACCCCACCTCTACCCTCCAGAAGACAGTAGAGTGTTTGCGGAAAAACATGGTCTACCCTTCGTAGAGTACGAGTATGTCAATGCTAGCGGAGACATCTCCTACAGATGGCTTGCAAACTTACTACGCCGCTACGTTGGATGGGAAGGCTGCGTAGTCAAGCTCTACTCATGGCATGGCCACAAACTGCCAGGCCGTTATAAGAGGCTAGGTGCTATCATGGTTAAAGCGAGATGGGCAACAATAGGCAAGCTATACCAGACCACTAGCAGGCGTTGAAAACGCCAACCATGGTTGGAGCAAGCTTCACAAGCCTAGCAACTACAGCTTACAGTCTAAAACTGGAGCATTAAACAGCATATCGTCTACCAAACATCTGCTGATAATGCTTGAGCGTTTACAAGATCTAGTAGGGTTGACCTACAAATGGTTGTATGTCCTCCACAGGTTGAGGGTGGTTTATGCTTCTTCACCTACTTCCTCGATCTTTGGCCGTAGTGGGCGTGTGAGCGGTTCTCTAGCTTCGATAATGGCTATTGCTGCTAAAAGCCATGCGAAGAACATGAGTAGAATGCCTATGCCAACTAGGGCTAGAAGTGAGCCGCGCCACATGAGCTTTGAGCTCTTCTTAGCCGTTTTACTGTTGAACCTCTTTTCCAAGATTGCAGCGTACCCACCATAGAATTTTGCTACGAACATTAACGTGATCCATAGGGCAACATAGCTGGTTATAGCGAGAATAGCAATGTTTGTATCGTAGTATTCTGAACCCAACATGACAAGTACTATGGTGAGGAGAGAAAAGAGTATGTTAGCTACATAGCATCCACCAACAACCCAAAGAGCATACTCGAACAGTTCTCTAGCACCACCATAGCGGGCCATGAGATAGGAGCCGGCAACCCATAGAGAAACCCCGAGCAAAAGACAAAGTTTTGCTGTGAGAGAGAAGAGGGGGATAGACTCGCCAATAACAGCCTCCCAGACCACTATAGCAATAAAGCTAAAAATTATTGCTAGAATGCCAACAACAGCAACAGTCTTGCCAACTCTAAACAGGATCACAACATACACCATAAGGAAATTTAGACTATAAACTATAGAAGTTGTTTTTGTCCACTACGGTGCTGGGCTGTTCCTGAAGCGTTTTTCGCCTATGTTAGGTTGACAGGTTTTACTCCTGTGGAGCGCCAAGTGCAGAGGAGATGGAGGCTTGTAGACCTCTACTCTTACCGCTACTGCACATCGCAGCTTTCCTCGTTAGGTTGGGAACTACGCTTGTCCTTGCTTTTCTAGCTGCCGGTTTTATGCGTGTTAATGCTTTCTAGGCATGTGCTGTTGAACTATCTTAGTAGTGGTAGGAGGGACTCGTACGATTGTCTAGATGTTGTGTTCCAATGCACTGGCAATGGTGGAGGTTGTGTTGGTTGGTGCGTTGAGACATCTTGGTATGAGTCTTTCAGCTGTACTAGCTTTTCTACTTGGAGGCCCTATGATCAGCATACCTTCGATGATGGCTGTGTCTAGGATTATAGGGTGGAGGTTGGTGCTGTTATACACTGTGTTGGCTGTTTTAGGTGCTATTGTTGCTGGCCTATTCTACCAGTTTGTTGTCGGAGATGTTTGGTAGGTATAGCTTCTTAGCCGCTCTAACACTGTTTTGGGGGTGTGGTGTTGTGCCTTGCTGGAAGCTTGTTAGGGATCGTGTGGGTGAGGAGTTGGAGAGGAGTGGTGGTAACCTGATAGTCTACCGTGTTGAGGATCGAAGTGTTCTTGAAACGTTTTTAAGGGCAAAGGTTGTTGAAGAGGCTGTAGAGTTTGCCGCGTCTGGGTCTTTGGAGGAGGCTGTTGACGTGTTTGAAGCTTTGTATGAGTGGTTGCGTTTGAAGGGTGTTGGTTTGGATGAGGTTGAGCGTGTTATGAGGGAGAAGAGGAGGGTTAAGGGTGGGTTTGAGAAAGGCTATGTTGTTGTGTGGCTTGATAGGGAGACCTGTTAGCGTGTTGGCTGGCCAGTGTAGGGTTTGGGCTAGAGTTTTTGGGTTCTAGTGGTCTGTTGTGGTGGGGCTCCCTCTTGTCTACTGGTAGGGTTTTAGAGTTTGCTGGAGATTGTAGGCTTGGAGAGCTTGCTAGAAGGCTTATGGAGGGTGTTGATCCTTGTCTCGGTATGAGTGTTGTAGCCCACTGTCTCGCCTTCCGAGTGCTTGAGAGGGTTGGTGTAAGAGTTTCCGGTCTTCTCTCTCCAGCGTTTACCGAGCCGAGTGGAGGTTCCAGTCTAGCTTCTACCCAAACACGTGTTCTACTAGCCAATGGCGAAGCTAGAGTTTATGGTGAGAAGATTTTCTCTACAAACGCTGCATACGCAGACTACTTGCTCGTCTTCGGCCGCACAGACACAGGATACGTCTTAGCCCTTGTGCCTAGAAGCGAGGCTAGAGTAGAGCCTCTAGAGCTGCAAGCATACAGCTGCTCTGGCATCTCCAGAGTCTACATGAGAGGTTCACGTGGTAGACTAGTTGCTGGACCAGGTAGAGAAGCATACAAACTCCTACTAGAAACACTTGCAGAGAACAGAGTCCTAGTAGCAGCACTAGCCATAGGCCTAGCATGGACAGCTCTTAGAGAAGCTATAGACTGGGCGAGAAAACGCAACATATTCAAACACCAAGCAGTATCACATAGAATTGCAAAAGCCTACGCAGAACTACTAGCAGCAAAAAGCCTGGTAGAAAAAGCCGTAGAAGAAACCGTGAAAGGCGAGATAGACTGGGCAACAACAAGCGCAGCAAAACTAGTAGCTGTAGAGACGGGTAGAAGAGTTCTAGAAGCAGCGCTAAAGACAATGGCAGGCTACGCCCTCCACAAAAACTCTAGAATAGCAACACTACTCCTACACTTAGAAGCTCTAGAACCAGCAGAAGGAACGTCAGACATACAACTTGAGATCATAGCACGAACACTAGAGAAGATGTGAACATGGCAACTGAGAGAAACGGTGGAAGCCCAAACCCACCCTCGGCCGCTATAGGCTGTGGGCCACCCGCCTCGGGCATAGCCCCGGGCCCCGGACCCCTGCGGGCCACGCTGTCCTAAACACAGCGTGGCCCGCCCCTGGGCGAGAAGCCCCGCGGCTCCGGGCGATTGGGAGCGGCGGGCTAAACCCCTCGGGCCAAACGGCCCTCGGGGCTTACACCCCCGCCCCATCAACCCCGTCTTCTACGG
>DQUB01000182.1 GCA_015662475.1 Pyrodictium sp. | reverse complement strand
GAGGGAACAATAGTCTTAAGCCATCTAAACGTGCTCTCGAAGGCTGGCACAAAGAATTACTCAAATATACTTGCACCACAAATTTATGGTGCAAAACCTCAGATGGAGATGCTGCATGACATGAGGGCATGGAAGGGCTTCAGCAGGAAACGAATACCAAGTTGCCAGACCATGTAACCTTCTCAAAAGTTTTTGTAAAAAGTTTTGGTGCCTCATATACAAAACTAATTAATTTTTATACAGAACCACAGATTTGTGGTGCAAAAAGCTCAAAACATGTTTGCATACTTGCAACATGCACTGCTATACGCAAAACTGTCAGGCGAGAATGCTGTTGCTGCATTAGGCGTAGATCCCGGTCTCGAGCAGCTCTCTAGGCAGAATGTTGCAAGCTATTGTATATCGGTTGCAAAATGGGTGTAAGAACTCTACACAAATACAATAACAATATAGTAGACGATGTGTAATTGCATATGTGTACTATGTTGCAGGACTATGCACCTCCTGACTGCACCTTGTAGCCTAGTAGCTTGGTGATGGTCTTGTGTTGCTTGCGTAAGGCTTATCTCTGCTTGTTTGCACCACAAATTTGTGGTGCAGGCTGCAGTGACAGAACGTGCTGAGGAGAAGATCTGTCCCCGCTGTAGGCAACCCTACAGCTACATTGAGCGAAGAAGTGTTGGCGATCGCGTCTACCTCTACGCAGTCCACTACCACTGGGTGGCTGGCAAGCGCAGAGTTCGCAAATGCTACCTCGGGCCAGAAGACCACTACGTCTACGTAACACATACCCACGCCAGAGAAGGCTTGGTGCTGAGGGGCCTCGTAGATGCCGAGAGAGCACTAGGCTATCTAGATGCCCTCATAGCCTACTTCGCAGAAAACCCCCTAGACGCTAAGACAGCAGAAAAACTGATACCAAGGCTCAAGAAACTCCTAAGACTATTGGAGACCACAATTGGAGAAAGAGGACAGGCTAGAAGAGGCGAAAAAGCTGCTCCTAGAGATCCTCAGAGAGCTCAGAGAAGCGGTCAAGCGAGATAGAAACCGTAAGGGACACTAGCACTACAAATTTGTGGTGCAAAAGTTTTTCAGGCTACTAGAAGCGCGGAGAGTAGGTGTAATATAATGGCGGGTAGAGATCTCTCGCCACAAACTCTTGCTTCTATAGCGGCACTTGTTATTGCTATTGCAGCTCTACTAGGCAGTCTTGGCTACATAGGCTCTAGGTTTGTAATAGCAACAGAGACTATCACACAGTCAATCACAACAACGTTTACGAAGACTGTAACAGCTTATCTTACTGAAACGAGAACGGTTACAGTAACTGTTACAGTGACACGGACAGTCTATCCTACGGCTACGATATCGAAGAGAGTATCCACAACAATACCTTCTCACATATTTACCAAGACCCTTGATCTCCCGGTTTGCAGTTACGAGGTGTTTCCAGTCTATCTTGCTCGTGGAGAGAGACTTAGAGTATCCTGGGAGAGCGACTCGAAAGTGTTTGTTGGAGTAGCATCAAAGGATGAGTTGGCAAATTGGGAAGGCTTGACATTCTGTTTATCAGCACACATGGGGTTCACGATGAACATTAGACATAGCAGATACGGGTATAACGGTGTAATCGAATATGTAGCCCCTTACACAGGCACACACTATATTATAGTGTTCACAGGCTGGTCAATGAACCGGTACACAGCACACATAAAACTAACAATATCGAAGAGCTGAAACATGGTGCTAGCAATTCCAGAGCCAACTAAACTTTCGCAACCCTATAATAACAGGGTAAGATAGCCCTAAGCATTGGGATTGCAATCTATAATTTAATTGATCTAGATGTTGAGATCGATAAAATCTGCTACTAGACTTGCACAGAGGATGTCTGCAAAAGCTCTACTGTTGACAAACTGGTGATTGTTCCTGCGAACGACTATATGTCGGTAACCATTCTAGTTAAGTTTGGCGTTAGCGAAGCACTAGAACTGAAAATGTATTTTGGGAAAGCCGCTACACTCTAGAGTTTACCTCAACCTATTTGAACCTCTAAAGGTGTTCTCGTTCACTATTGAGCACGTAAAAGTAGAATTTAATGGATACAGAGGTCCAGCGTGAAGTACAAGTGGATAGTAGAGTAGAGCTTCCCTACCAATCCCAGTACCCCCCCTTCCCATCTTGGAAGGCTTGTCGGTGTTGTAGTTGTTGGGGTGTTATCGGGTCTAGTCGTCTCTTGCTGTCCCATTGTCCCAGACAGTTGCCGGGACGCGACTGTCTCTCTCATGCTGTCCCAACGTCTCTTATGGGTGGGACAATGGGTATTGATGTGGTGTTACCTCTACTCTTATTGTCTCTAGGTGTGGGACTTGGGACATTTGGGACTGTCCTATGGCTGAAGGGTAGAATAGTGAGGCTCGAAGCGGAGCAAGCACGGCTAAGAGCAGACCAGAAGCGTGTGGCTGTTGAGCTAGAAGAGAAGCTTGAGAAGCTAGAGGCAGAGGTTGCTTACTTGAGAAAACTCCTTGAGGAACGCAGTTCGAGGCTAAAGTTGCTCGAGGATAAGCTTGAAGCGTTGAAGGCCGAGAATAGAGCTCTTCGGGCTGAGCTTGGAGAGGCTAGGGACAGGTTACGGGCTCTCGAAGACCTGGTACTAGCAAGAATGGGGGAGAAGGCAAAGATAGAAGCACATGAGCAGAATCTAGAACGTGAACTACTAGATCTAAAGATCTTGGCCTTATACAAACAAGGCTACAGTATAAGAGAGATAGCAAAGATGGTAGGTTTGTCAAAGAGTACTGTGCATCGAAGACTAAAGAAGTTGCTAGGAAAATAGTCTCTGCTACTTCACTCCTCAAAAGTGTCCTCTAACATGCTATGTTAGGAGCGGTTCCTGTCGGTGTACTGTTTCTAAGTAGCTATGAACAGTTCGACCTGAACTACTTTGAAACGCTTTTGGAGCACTTAGGCCACTGTTCCTCCGACTATAATAGGCTTCACCATACCTGGGTTTGTGGCTAAGTAAAAGTTCAATTCTCTTTTGATCTCTTGGAGATTCGGTAGACTTTGTAGTAAAGTGTTGGTGGAAAGCCAACAATTGTCCAAGAGGGTGTTATCTCGTCTTTGACGAGCTTTACTCCTACCTCATGCTCAAACACCTTCAGTGCTTCTTCAAGTCTTGCTAGCATTTCTAAGGATAGAAAACCACGTACTCTTTGCGGGATGCTAAATGCTAGGAAGCTTCCAGTCAAAGATATTTCAAACTTTAGCCTCTTCCTCTTCTTATCTACTTTACAACTCCACTCTGCAGGCAAGTAGTTCTGAAGCTCTTTAACAATCGACTCAAGCTCTTTTACATCCTCGATAACCACGAATTCCTCGTCTTCCAAGCATAGCTTGTAACCACAATAGGGGCAAAACCTAGCATCTTCCGGAACCTTTCTGCCACATGCAGGACAAGATTTTGAGGTTGCCAATTGTGACACCTAGCGTTTTGCAAACAAGTACCGGTATAGTGGTTTTCAATATGGATTCTATAACTTCTATAGGAGTGGTATGGTCAAGATACCACCAACTCTCTGCACAGGGGCTAAAAACGTTTGAAAACAAACCTGGAAACTATACCAGATTCTTTGCGGAGAGCATCCTCAACACTTCTACGCCAAAACAAGTCACCAATAACAGCAAACATCTTCCTATCACACGCCTGCTAGTGAGCGCCAAAGGGGGTATTATTTGGTAAACGTGGCATCAATCACAGCCAATAGGCGAACCGAAAATCTGAATGCAGTCCCAGCTTAAACACGGCGAATATAAACGTAGTAGATTTAGACCGTCTACACCCTTTCTCGAGAGCTAGTTGAAAATGTTTAGGGGAAAGCCTGTTTGGGCTGCTGCAAGCAAGAATAGGGCTAATGCTGTTGACCACGTGTAAAGTTCTACGCCAGATCCTTCTATTAGGCTGAAGCGGGAAGGATTTTCGAGCAAAGCTAGTAGCAAGCGTAGCAATTGGCAATTATCCCATTGTGCGGTAACATAGGGCGTGGCAATTTCTAGTCTAACAATAAAACCTTTTACGTAAGGTCTATACACTATTCTAGCGCTTTTACAGCGTGTAATGTCGATACTGTCAATGTCTACATCCGCTAGGTAGACTATAGAGTTTTGCCAGTAGACTTGCATAAACCCTTTCACAATCTTGTAGCTGAAGGTTATACGCCAGCTTCGACTAGCTCTAAGTGTGAAAAACCCTATGGGCCTTCTAAACACTCTCTCGAGCTTCTTTCGAAGAGCCTCATCACCACGATAGATTTCGGGAAATGTTATGAGAGGTGTTTGAGAAGAAGGTTCTACGCCTAGCTCTTGCAACAATACTATCCTTTGACTTAATGCTTCAACTAGCCTGTCTAGGAGGAGGTCGGGAATGCCAATGTAGGGTGAAAAAAGGTGTTTAGGGGATTGCATTTCTCACCCTCCAGGGGTCTATGGAATTATCGGAGAAGGCTTCTTAGCAGTAGACCTAGACCTACAAGTAGACTCATAGCTGCAAGAGCTTCAAGAATATTTGCTATTCTTTCTGCAACGATGTCTGCTGCTCTACCCTCAAAGACAATGGCATCCTCTTTACGCCATGGCCCAACTCTACGCACAAAGTATACTCTGCTAACAGCAGACTCGCTATCGGGCAATACATACTCTGTTGCGGTGTTGGTTGAATACGTGCTCTTTCTTCTAACGAATCTTTCCTCATACCAGCCGCTGGCCATTGACATACCATTCTTCCCTAAAAGACTAAGATTCCTTTTGCAGTTTATGTGCTTTTCCGGACTAGTTGTATGCATGATACTCAGTAATACGCTATAGGGTTTCGGACAGCTTTGTACAACAATGCTGTTGTGTGCTTTTCTAGGGAACACCGTGGCACTCCTACCCTAGCTAGCATCTTGGGGAGTGGATCCGAGGGGTGGGTTTCAAGGCATAGTTGTGGGTTGCACAGACTCTATGATGCATTATACGCTATCTTTTACACTCTGTAGGCCACGAGGGAGAGCATCTGCTTGAAGGTTCTTAGCCTACACAAACGTTTTTGTGCATAATGCACAATAGGCTATGTGGGTAGCCAAATTGGGTTCCAAGCAGAGTCTGCAAAGTGCATTGTGCAATCTAGCCTTTCGAGAAAGCAAGAGTAGGCTAATCTGTGTTGAAGTGTTGGGAGAGGTTTTGGCGAGAGGTTATGTGAGAGTTCCTCGCGGAGGTCTTAAACGCTACGTTGTCAAGAGACTTACAGACATCGGTGTTCTTGTTGAGAAGCAGGTGCCAAGGTGTATAGGGGGAGCAACAGTTAAGATAGCAGTACTAAACCTTGCATTCCTGCACCAGTTGTACCAGTTGCTACAAAAGCCAACACTACCGCCAATATGCTTGGAATAGTGGTCTAACCTACACACTATGAAGCATTTTTCAACAGCTACGATGGTTAGCGCAACGACATTCTTCATCGCTTGTTGTACAAAGACATACATTTGCTGTAGAATGTAGAACAAGGTATGATTTTAATGCAATGTACAGCCCTGGCATAGTAATGCTACTCCTGGTGCAAGTACACCAGGGTGGTGACGTTAGTTACGGACACACTTATATTAGACCATTGAAGCAGTAGAAACTGGCAGCACTGATCGTTTTTTAAAATTAGGAGGGGGGACGGCGACGTGGGTAGCGGAGGTAGTTCACGTAATACGTGTAGCAGATATGATATTAAAGTCTTATCTGGAAATAAAGTTGAAGTTATAAAGAGTCGAAGTGGTTATTTGCTAGTTATTGATGGCAAAAAGTGTGGCCCGTTTCAGCTTCCTGAACATCTTTTGCCTTGTTTAGAAGAATGGGTTCAGAATGCTATACGTGAGTGTCAAGACCTAAAGTGTATGTCGCGGATTACAGATGTTGCTAAGAGGTTGGAGGCTGAGATTAAAGCTCTCAAGCCAATGCCTCTTCTGAATGCAAAGGTTGTGCCTGCTTACAGAAACACTTTCAGGTTTAACCAGTTGAAGCTTTTGGTCTGCATCCCTGAGCCTGTGGTTGTTGTTCGTCAACGCGATAGGGTGTTGGAGCTTCCAGCTTCAAAATCTTTGGCAGATGCTCTCAAGAGCGGGCACTTGGATGCCGAGATTGTTGCTGGAGATCCTGATAGCGTGTTATCGGAGAAGATAACTGTTAGAGAGTATTTG